>JAWWPH010000087.1:0-2980 GCA_033850875.1 Nocardioidaceae bacterium
GTGCTGCCCGAGCTGATGCCGGTCTCCCTGAGCCGGATGCGCCTGTCGTACCCGGAGCTGGACTCCGAGTGGGGTCGCATCTCCACCATCGCGTACGCCGAGGAGGAGGCGTTCCTGCAGACCCTGAAGGCCGGAACGGCCATCTTCGACCTGGCCGCTGCGGAGACCAAGAGCGCGGGACACGACGAGCTGTCCGGCGCCAAGGCGTTCCAGCTGCACGACACGTTCGGCTTCCCGATCGACATCACCATGGAGATGGCCGCCGAGCAGGGTCTGGTCGTCGACGAGGTGGAGTTCCGGCGGCTGATGGCCGAGCAGCGCGAGCGGGCGAAGGCCGACGCCCGGTCGAAGAAGGGCCAGCACCTCGACGCGCGCGCGTACCGCGACGTGGCCGACTCGATGGGCCGGGCCGTGGAGTTCACCGGCTACGACGAGGTCGTCTCCGAGGCGACGGTGGCCGGGATCATCGGCCCGTCCGGCCGCGTCGACAGCATCGACGGCACGGAGACGTTCGAGCTGGTGCTGGACCGGACCCCGTTCTACGCCGAAGGCGGCGGTCAGCTCGCCGACCACGGCGTCATCGAGCTCAGCAACGGTGCCCGGGTGGAGGTCACCGACGTGCAGACGCCGACCGCCGGCGTCATCGTGCACACCGCGCGGCTGCTCAACGGCGAGGTGACGCCAGGGCTCGGCGCCCTCGCCCTGGTCGACGTCGACCGCCGCAGGTCCATCAGCCGGGCCCATACGGCCACCCACATGGTCCACAAGGCGTTCCGGGAGGCGCTCGGAGAGACGGCCACCCAGGCCGGCAGTGAGAACGCGCCCGGCCGGTTCCGGTTCGACTTCTCGGCCACCGGCCCGGTCCCACCCTCGATGCTGGCCGACGTCGAGGCCCGGGTCAACGACCTGGTGCTGGCCGACCTCGGGGTCGAGGCCGCAGTGATGACCCAGGAGCAGGCCCGCGCCTCGGGTGCGATGGCGCTGTTCGGGGAGAAGTATGGGGACCGGGTTCGGGTGGTGTCCGTCGGTGACTGGGCTCGCGAGCTCTGCGGTGGGACCCACGCCGGCCGCTCCGGCCAGCTCGGCGTGATCAAGCTGCTGGGGGAGTCGTCCATCGGGTCCGGGGTGCGTCGCGTGGAGGCGCTCGTAGGGTCCGACGCGTACTCCTACCTCGCCCGCGAGCACGTCCTCGTTGCCTCGCTCAGCGAGGCTCTCAAGGTACGCCCCGAGGAGCTGCCCGAGCGGGTCAACGACATCGTCGAGCGGCTGCGCCGGGCCGAGAAGGAGATCGAGCGGGTACGGGTCGTCTCGCTGCTCGCCCGCGCTGGTGAGCTGGCCTCCTCGCCCCGCGACATCGGTGGGGTCCGCTTCGTCGCCCAGGCGGTGGAAGGCGCCGGTGGGGCCGACGTCCGCAAGCTCGTGCTCGACGTCCGCGGCCGGATGGGGACCGACTCGCCCGCCGTGGTCGCCGTCGTCGGGTCCAGCGACGGCAAGCCGAGCGTCGTCGTCGCGGTCAACGACCCCGCGCGCGACCTCGGCATCAGCGCCGGGGTGCTCGTCAAGGCGGCCGCGGTCGCCCTCGGCGGCAGCGGCGGCGGCAAGGACGACGTGGCCCAGGGCGGTGGCACCGACCCCGCTGCGGCTCCGGCAGCCCTGCACGAGGTCGAACAGGCGCTGGTGCGACGGCTCACGGACGCCTGAGCGGCGATGGACCCCTGCGGTGAGGAGGGAGTCCGTACCGTGCGACCCGGCGTCCGCCTGGGTGTCGACGTCGGTGACGTCCGCATCGGCGTCGCACGCTGCGACCCGTCGGCGCGGATAGCGACCCCGGTCGAGACCGTTCCGCAGGGGCCGGGCTCCATCGCGCGGCTGCTCGACCTCGCCGCGGAGAACGCTGCCGTCGAGGTGGTGGTCGGACTGCCCCGGTCGCTGTCCGGACGGCTCGGGCCCGCCGCGGTGAAGGTCACCGCCTTCGCCACCGCGCTGAGCCGGCAGGCGGAGGAGAGGGGCATGTCGGTCCCGGTCCGGCTGGTCGACGAGCGGTTGACTACGGTCAGTGCTGAACGGCAGCTGCGAGAGCGCGGACGGAAGGGAGCTCGGCGGCGTGCCGTCGTGGACCAAGCCGCAGCGGTGGTGATACTGCAGCACGCTATCGACACCGAACGGTCGACGGGGCGACCTCCTGGAGAGGAAGTAGGCCATCCGACGTGAGTGAGATGGGACTCGACGATCTCACCGAAGGCAGCTCCCACCGGTCGCACCACCGCCGCGGGTGCCTGCCCGCGCTCCTTGCCCTGCTCCTGATCGTGGCGATCGCCCTGTTCGCCTACGTCAAGGGCGTCGACCTGATCAAGCGCGCACTGTCCGGGCCGGAGGACTACTCCGGCGTCGGCCACGGGAGCGTCGTCGTCGAGGTGAAGGAGGGAGATACCTCCACAGCGATCGGCGCGACGCTGGCGGCGTCCGACGTCGTGCACAGCTCCGCGGCCTTCACCGACGCGGCCAACGCCGACGACCGGTCGCTCAGCATCCAGCCGGGCTGCTACCGGCTGCACCACCAGATGTCGGCGAAGAACGCGCTGGAGCTGATGCTGAAGGCCGACTCGCACGTCAACTGCCCAGGAGAGAGCCAGCTCACGATCCCCGAGGGTCTGCGTGCGTCGGAGATCCTCGACCGCGTCGCACGCGACACGTCGCTGAGCAGGGCGGCCCTGCAACGGTCCTTCACCTCCGCCCGGGCGCTCGGTCTGCCGGTGTACGCCCATGGGGACGCGGAGGGGTACCTGTTCCCGGCCACCTACGACGTGACGGACTCCATGAGCGCGTCGACCGTGCTGAGCGCCATGGTGGCCAAGTTCGCGGCTGAGGCCGCCGCCCTGCACCTGCCCGCCCACGCGCGGTCGCTGGGTGTCAGCGCGCACGACGTCGTCGTCGTCGCCAGCCTCGTCCAGGCCGAGGCCAGCCGACCGCAGGACATGCC
>JAWWPH010000120.1:0-12517 GCA_033850875.1 Nocardioidaceae bacterium
ACCTCTTCAAAGGACCACGGCCCGGCGATCGACTCCGCCCCCGCAGAGGTCGACTACGGTTCCGGCTTCTCGATCGCCACCTCCGGCCCCACGGCGACGCGTGCCGTGCTGATGGCCCCCGCCGCCACCACGCATGCCGACGAGATGAACGCACGGCATGTCGAGCTCGCGGTGACTGCTACCGCCGGTGGCTTCACCGCGACGGCCCCCCACGTCGACCGTGGCGCCGCCGGGTTACTACATGCTCTTCGTGCTGACCGCCGACGGCATCCCGTCTACGGCGAAGTGGGTGCACGTCGGTCCCTGAGCGGGGCCGGCCGCTGGACGGACGACCTGTCAGCCCGCGTGCACGACGCAGCGCGTCGCCCACGGACGCGCCTCCAACCGGGCGGCCGGGATATCGGCCCCGCAGACGTCGCACGTGCCGTAGGTACCGTCGGCCAGCTTCTGCTCGGCGTGCTCGATCTCGGCCAGCATCACCTGGAGCTTCGCGTGGGCGGGGACCGCCGAGAGCCGGTCGACCGCCTGGCTCGTACCCTCGCCGACCCGCTTGCCGAAGGAGATGCTGCCGTTCTCGTCGGGGAGGCGACTCATCGTGGCCAGCTGCTCGACGAGCTGAGCACGCTTCGCGGCCAGGGCGTCACGGATCGCGGTGGACATCCACCCCATGGTGCCAGAAGGGTTAGGCGCGGGCCTCGATGACGGGACGTACGTGCCGGTACTCGCTCGCGAGAAGTGGCGACGAGATCATCAGGTCCGCACTGGCCACGTTGCAGGCGACGGGGATGTTCCAGACGGCGGCGATCCGAAGCAGTGCCTTGACATCGGGGTCGTGCGGCTGCGGCTCGAGCGGGTCCCAGAAGAAGAAGAGCATGTCGATGAGCCCCTCGGCGATCTTGGCCCCGATCTGCTGGTCTCCGCCGACGGGACCGCTGAGGAAGCGGGTGACCCGAAGACCCAGCTCGTACTCGAGCAGCGTCCCGGTCGTACCTGTGGCGTACAGCTCGTGCTCGGCCAGCGTCCGCCGGTTGTACTCCGCCCAGCGGAGGAGCTCGACCTTCTTGTTGTCGTGCGCGACGAGCGCGATGTGGCGCGGCAGCGGCGAGGGCATTGCTGTTGCCTCCGAAAGCGAGGGATGTGGCGGCCGGTCGGCCGGAACGCCTTCCACGGTGCCACCCGCGCGTTTCCGGCTCGTTACACGCGGCCCGTCTCTGCTATGACCTGCGACACGTCGCCGGATGCCACTCGGCGCTCGTCGTGGCAGAGTTCGTCCCGTTGCACGCCTCGCCCGGAAGGAGCCCGCGTGATCACCGACCCGTCCGGCTCCCGCCCCGACCAAGACGCGGGCTACCTCGAGATCGCGCTCGCGGCAGCCAGGAAAGGGCTCGCCGAAGGTGGGATCCCGATCGGCGCGGCCCTGATCGGCGCCGACGGGTCGGTCCTGGCGACGGGGTACAACAAGCGGGTGCAGCTCGGCAGCGCGATCCGCCACGGGGAGACCGACGCCCTCGAGAACGCCGGTCGGCTCCCGGCATCGGTCTACGCCGGGTCGACGATGGTGACCACGCTGTCGCCGTGCGACATGTGTACCGGCGCGATCCTGCTGTACAAGATCCCGCGCGTCGTCGTGGGCGAGAACCGGACCTTCTACGGCGGGGAGGACCTGCTGCGCGCCCGCGGCGTCGACGTCGTCGTACTCGACGACTCGAGCTGCGTGGACCTCATGACGTCGTTCATCGCCGACTCGCCCGGCCTGTGGAACGAGGACATCGGCGAACAGGGCTGACCAGCACCCTGCTGCTCGCCGCCACGGGTCAGGTACGTCGCGTCACTCCGCCCGCCCCGCCCGGGTGTCGACTCATTGCAGTTCGGTCAAGATTTGGGCACGATCGCGCGGACCGCGGCGGCACGCTCACGTCGGCGAGAGAGGATCGTCGCATGCCGTCCGCCGAACGAGCATCACGGCCGGGCGACGCGCCGTGGGCCGCCGCCGGCTGGATGTGCCTGCTCGTCCTCGGGACGGCTATGGCCTGGGCGCTGTGTCTCCCCGTGCAGTCGTCGGACGTGTGGAGCACCCCGTCTGCCGGCACCGCGTTCCACGTCGAGTGGTTCCTGGCGACGGCGGTGCTTGCCGTGCCGATCTGGCACACCACCCGGTCCAGCTGGATGATCGGGATGCCGGGGATGCTGATCACCTGCCTGCAGGTGGTGTGCATCGCCGACGAGGGTGCCCGGAGGCTTCAGCACGCCGGAGTCGTGACCGCGGTGACCGACCTGCTGTACATCATCGCGGCGCTCTACGCCGTGCTCTTCGTGTCCGTCGGCGTCAGCGGAATGCTGCGCAACCTCGCCGACCGCAGGGTCGCAAAGCTCGTCGCGCAGCTGGCCGCTCTCGACGAGGCACCGAAGAAGCATCAGCGCTGAACCGCGGACGTCAGCGGTCCCACAGCAACGGCACGAACGCGTAGCGCCCGACCCGGTGGATGCGTACCGCCCCGCCGTCGCTGACATCGACGACTGCGAGTCGCCCCGTCACGGGAACCACCATCCGGCCTCCGCGCGCGAGCTGGTCGACCAGAGGCCCGGGGACCGTCCGCGCCTCCGCGGACACGAGGATCTTGTCGAAGGGGGCCGCTGAAGGCAGCCCGAGGACACCCGGCTCAGCGGGCGCCACGGAGGCCCAGCCGAAGCCGCACGCGAGGACCGCCTGCCGCGCG
Organism: Nocardioidaceae bacterium; assembly: GCA_033850875.1. GTDB lineage: Bacteria > Actinomycetota > Actinomycetes > Propionibacteriales > Nocardioidaceae > DASQEH01. Next base: position 2,718 of record JAWWPH010000120.1, read on the forward strand.
GCCGCAGCCAGGTCGGGGAGCAGCTCGACGCCGCTGACACTGCCGGTCGGCCCGACGAGATGGGCGAGAAGTGCACAGGTCCACCCGGAGCCGCTGCCGACGTCCAGTACCCGCTCGCCCGGACGGACCTCGAGCAGCGTCAGCATGTTGCGGACCGTGGTCGGCTGGGAGTTGGTCTGCCCGTGCCCGATCGGGATCGGCCGGTCCTCGTCGACGTGACTGCGCTCCGCGCACGGTACGAACCCGGCGCGCGGCACCGCCGCGAACGCCGCCGCGACTCGGTCCTCGGCCTCGCTCATCGCTTCCGAACCAAGTCCGCTCCGCCGCCGATGTCAACCCCGTGCGCCGCGGCTAGGGTGACCCGATGTCCAACACGACGATCGGCCTTACCGACGACCTCCACGCCTACGTGCTCGACGTCGGCGTCCGCGAACCCGACGTACTGCGGAGGCTTCGCGAGGAGACCGAGGCGCTCCCGCAGCACGACATGCAGATCGCGCCCGAGCAGGGTGCCTTCATGGCCATGCTGGTGACCCTGATGGGCGCCCGGCGCTGCATCGAGGTCGGCACCTTCACCGGCTACTCGTCGACGGCTGTCGCGTTGGCCCTCCCGGACGACGGTCGGCTGCTGTGCTGCGACGTCTCGACCGAGTGGACCGACGTCGCCCGCAGGTACTGGGCGGAAGCCGGCGTTGGGGACAAGGTGGAGCTGAGGATCGGGCCGGGCGTCGGGACTCTCGACGCGCTGATCGCGGCCGGGGAGCAGGACGGCTTCGACTTCGCCTTCGTCGATGCCGACAAGCCCGGGTACGGCGCCTACTACGAGCGCCTGCTGGAGCTGGTCCGGCCGGGCGGCGTGATCGCGTTCGACAACGTCCTCTACGGCGGTGAGGTGATCGAGTCCGACTCGGACGACGACGGCCTGAAGGCGATCCAGGACCTCAACCGCAGGCTGGCCACCGACGACCGCGTCGACATCTCCATGCTCCCCATCGCCGACGGCCTCACGCTCGCCCGCAGACGCTGAGGTCGCCGGCGGTGCCGCCCGGTCAGCGGCGGCGGCGCGGCGCACGCGGGCTCGCCGCCCGAGGCGCCTCGCGTACCACCTCCCGTGCGGACTTGTCGGTGCGCAGACCCATGAAGCGCGGATGACGCAGCTGGCCTTCTCGCGTCCACTCCGTGAAGCGCACCTCCGCCACCAGCTCGGGCGAGACCCAGTGCACGCCGATGCGCCAGGCGGCTCCGGTCGGCAGTGACGCCTGCTCGTAGGGCGGGTCCGGCCGGGACAGCGTGCGCAGCTCTCGGCCGAGCGAGGCCAGCAGGGCCCGATCGAAGCCGGTGCCGACCTTCCCCGCGTACACGAGCGCTCCGCTGTCGTCGAAGTAGCCCAGGAGCAACGAGCCGAAGTGCTGCCGGGCCCCTTGCGGGTCGGTCCACCCGCCGACCACGAACTCCTGCCCGTGCTCGCACTTGAACTTGAGCCAGTCCGGAGTCCGCCCGGAACGGTACGGCGCGACGGCACGCTTCGCGATCAGGCCCTCCCAGCCCTGCTCGCATGCGTAGCGGTAGTACGCCTCGCCGTCGGCCAGCACGTGGTCGGTGAAGCGGAGCGGGTCCTGCCAGTCGAAGAGCTCGTGGAGCAGGTCCTTGCGAGCGGTCAGCGGCAGCCCGCGCGTGCTCTGACCGTCGAGGTGGAGGACGTCGAAGAGGTAGTACACGACCTCCACCGCACTCCGGCGGGCCTTGTCCGCATTGGCCACGTGCATCCGCGGCTGCAGCGCGGCGAAGCTCGTACGCTCCCCGTCGAACGCCACGACCTCTCCGTCGACGACGAAGTCGGGCGTGTGCTGCGCCCGCAGCGCCTCGGCGATCTCGGGAAAGCTCGCGCCGGCATCGGCCCCGCTGCGGCTGCGCAGCCGCACTGCGTCACCGCCGCGCTCGGCGAGGATGCGCATCCCGTCGAGCTTGCGCTCGAAGAGCCAGCCGGGCCGTGAGAAGCGCTCGTCGGTAAGGGTCGCGAGAGCCGGCCCGGGGACGCTCTGGAGTTTCTCCACCTCGTATTCCTACCGGCTACCAGCGAGTAACATGGACACTCCCGGACCTGCGAAAGAGGCGTCGTGAGCATCGATGTGGAAGAACCCGCGGCACAGCCGACAGATGTGAGCGAGAAGAAGGCACGGGAGGTCGCCGAAGCAGCCCGCGAGACCGAGTGGACCCGGCCGAGCTTCGCGAAGGGGATCTACCTCGGCTCCTTCGACCTGTCGCTCATCCATCCCTACCCGCGCGCGGCCGCCGAGGACGCCGCCCGGGGCGAGGACTTCCTGGCCCGTCTGCGGGAGTACTGCGAGACCCTCGACGGCGCCCGGATAGAGCGTGACGCGCAGATCCCCGACGAGTACCTGGCCGGTCTCGCCGAGCTCGGTGTCTTCGGGATGAAGATCCCCGAGGCGTTCGGGGGCCTCGGCCTCACCATGTCGTACTACGGCCAGGCGCTCATGCTCATCGGCTCGGTCCACCCCAGCATGGGTGCGCTGGTGTCCGCGCACCAGTCGATCGGCGTCCCCGAGCCCGTCAAGATGTTCGGCACCCAGGAGCAGAAGGAGAGGTTCCTGCCGCGCTGCGCGGCCGGGGCGATCTCCGCGTTCCTCCTCACCGAGCCCGACGTCGGGTCCGACCCGGCCCGCCTGGCGACGACGGCGACGCCCACCGAGGACGGATCGGCCTACATTCTCGACGGCGTCAAGCTGTGGACGACCAACGGGGTCATCGCCGAGCTCCTCGTCGTGATGGCGGCGGTGCCGAAGCGCGATGGGCAGCGTGGTGGCATCTCGGCCTTCGTCGTCGAGGCCGACGCTCCGGGAGTCACGGTGGAGCACCGCAACGCGTTCATGGGGTTGAAGGGGCTCGAGAACGGCGTCACGCGTCTGCATCAGGTCCGCGTCCCCGTCGAGAACCGGCTGGGGCGCGAGGGCCAGGGCCTCAAGATCGCCCTGACGACGCTCAACACGGGACGGCTGTCGATCCCGGCGCTCTGCACGGCTGCGGGCAAGTGGTGCCTGAAGATCGCCCGGGAGTGGTCCGCGGAGCGCGTGCAGTGGGGGCGCCAGGTCGGCCGGCACGAGGCCGTGGCGACGAAGCTGTCGTTCATGGCCGCCACGACGTTCGCGCTCGAGTCGGTCCTCGACCTGTCCGCCCAGCTCGCCGACGCCGGCGCAAACGACATCCGGATCGAGGCTGCACTCGCCAAGCTGTGGTCCAGCGAGATGTCCTGCCTGATCGCCGACGAGCTGGTCCAGATCCGCGGCGGACGGGGCTTCGAGACGGCCGACTCACTGGCCGCCCGCGGCGAGCGGGCGGTACCGGCAGAGCAGGTCCTTCGCGACCTCAGGATCAACCGCATCTTCGAGGGGTCGTCGGAGATCATGCGGCTGCTCATCGCGCGGGAGGCGGTGGACGCGCACCTGTCGGCGGCCGGTGACCTTGCGGTGCAGGACGCCGACCTCGGACAGAAGGCGCGGGCAGCGGTGAAGGCGAGCGGGTTCTACGCCGGTTGGCTGCCGAAGCTCGTCGTCGGCAAGGGCACGGTGCCCACGTCGTACGACGAGTTCGGCTCGCTGGCCCGGCACCTGCGCTACGTGGAGCGCTCGTCGCGCAAGCTCGCGCGCCAGACCTTTTACGCCATGAGCCGCTGGCAGGCGAAGCTGGAGTACCGGCAGGCGTTCCTGGGGCGCATCGTCGACATCGGCGCCGAGCTGTTCGCCATGGCGGCGACCTGTACCCGGGCGGAGATGATCAGAGCCGAGGACCCGGCCCGGGGCACGGCGGCCTACGAGCTGGCAGACACCTTCTGTGCCCAGTCCCGGGTGCGCGTCGATGGGCTGTTCGAGCGGCTCTGGCACAACACCGACGCCAGGGACCGCCAGCTGGCGTCCAACGTGCTCGGCGGCGAGTACACCTGGCTCGAGGCCGGGGTCCTCGACCAGTCCGAGGGCACCGGGCCCTGGATCTCGTCGTGGTCGCAGGGAGAGACGTCGCGGCCCAACGTCGCGCGACGGTACCGCTGAGGCCCGTACCTCGGCGTGCGTCGTCGAGGCCGGCCCGTCCCTGTCTTGGTCTTCGTCCGTAACCTCCTGCCACGGGGCGCCGTTGTAGCGGTCTGAGTCGGCCTTACGGCCGGAGATCGAGGCGACGTCTACGGAGGGCACCACGATGCTTGTTCGAATCGCGGCGACAGCGGCCGCTGTGCTGCTGGCCGGCTCCATGGCGACTGCACCGGCCGGTGCCAAGGCCCCGCCGCTGTGTGCGGGGCAGCCAGCCACCCGTATCGGGACCAGCGGGGCCGATGTGATCCACGGGACCGCCGGCCGCGACGTGATCGTCGGACGCGGCGGCAACGACACCATCTACGGGATGGGCGGCAACGACGTGCTGTGTGGCGAGGAGGGCAACGACCGCGTCATCGGTGGGCCGGGTGCCGACCACCTCGCGGGGGACCAGGGCGACGACTACGCCCGCGGGGGTCCGGGCCGAGACGTCATCCGCGGGGGCATCGGGAACGACGTCCTGCGTGGCCGCAACAACGCGGACCGCATCAGCGGTGGCCAGGGCGACGACACCCTCGGCGGTGGCAACGGTGCCGACAGGCTCGGCGGCGGTGCGGGGAACGACTCGATCAACGGGTACAACGGCGCCGACTCGATCCTGGGCTTCACCGGCAACGACACGCTGGTGGGCGGGCTCGGGATCGACCGGCTCCACGGTGGCGTCGGCCGGGACAACCTCGACGGGGTCGACCAGGCACCGGGAGACCTGCTCAATGGTGGTCCGGGCATCGCCGACGTGTGCGCCGGTGACCGTGGCGATGTCAAGAAGGGCTGCCCCTGATCCCCTCCACCGTGTCGGCGTTGGTGTGACGCCGCCGGGCAGGAGCCCAGCCGGGACCGCGTGGCTCGACCGGGGTGATGCCACCCGGGGGTTGTGCCCCGCACGAAGGACGAGTAGACAGGTGCTACGCCTTCGACACGAAGTGCGCGACGGGCGAATCCGGGGCTTCTGCACGGTGACGAGCTCACCGCATCAGCGGGTGACGGGGCTGGTGGGACCCCCCGGCCGGCCGTCAGGACCGAGTCGTCACACGTCCCCGGTCCGCTGGTAGGGTCCCCCGAGCTCATACCTCGAGGGGCCCTACTCATGGCCGGAGCGAAACGAGACCGAAGGCGGCGTCGATGTCCGAAGATCGGTGGCTGACGGTCACGACCACTGACTCCCGGGCTCTCGAGGTCCTCGTCGAGGGACCGTCCGACGGGTTCCCGCTCGTGTACCACGCCGGCACGCCGTCGGGTGCCGTCCCCTTCCCCCGGCTGATGCAGGCAGCGGCCGCAAGTGGCCTGCGTACTGTCACGTACTCCCGGCCGGGCTACGGCACGTCGACGCCCCGACCCGGCCGCACCGTGGGCGACGTGGCAACTGACGTGGAGGCCGTGCTGGCGGCGCTCGGCGTCGAGCAGTTCGTCACGCTGGGCTGGTCTGGTGGGGGACCTCACGCTCTCGCCTGCGCCGCGCTGCTGCCGGAGGCGTGCCGTGGTGCGGCCACCCTGGCCGGCGCCGGGCCGTACGCCGACCCGGGCGTGGCCGACTGGTCGGACGGGATGGGAGCCGAGAACGTGGCGGAGTTCGGCGCCGCAGTCGAGGGCGAGCAGGCGCTTACCGACTACCTGGCCGCGCAGTGCGAGGGCCTGGTGCACGTCACCGGCGACCAGATCGCCGACGCGTTCGGTGATCTCGTGCCGGAGGTCGACAGGCGTGCGCTCACCGGCGACCTTGCCGACTATGTCGCCGAGAGCTGCCGGCGTGCCGTTCTTCAAGGGGTAGCGGGCTGGCGGGACGACGACCTCGCCTTCGTGCGGCCGTGGGGCTTCTCGCTGGACACGATCACGGTCCCCGTCTCTGTCTGGCAGGGACGCCTGGACAAGATGGTCCCCTTCGCCCACGGCTCGTGGCTGGCGGCGAACGTGGCGGGGGCGCGCAAGCACCTGTACGACGACGAGGGCCACCTGTCCCTCGCGGCCCAGCTCGACCGCATCGTGGCCGATCTCGCCGACATCGCCGGGCTCACCTGAGCCGAGCCCCGACTGCACCTACTGCGGCAGGGGCAGGAGGAGACGTCCGGCCCTCGAACCCTGGCTTGGAGGCGACTGAATCCGAGGGCCGGACTTACCCCTCACTGGGTCTTCGGCACGGGCTCCGAACCGGATTGGATCTTTCCCGACCCGACGGGCCCCCGTCCGGATCCCTCTCGCGTCCCTTTCAGGACTCGGGGTGGAGTCCCAGCCGGTCCAGCGCCCACGCGGCGATCTCCGCCTCGTAGCGCAGGTGGGCGAACCGTCCGGACGGCCCGACGTGCGCACCTGCCCCGAGCTCGACGCGGAAGACACACCGGGCAGACCACTCAGGGTCGGTGTAGCGGAGAGCGGCGACCCACTTGGCGGGCTCGGACACCATCACTCGTGGGTCGTGCACCGCCCCGGTCACCAGCAGGCTCGGGCGCCGACCGGCGCGCGGCAGGTTGTCGTACGGCGAGTACGCGAGCATCCAGGCGTAGTCCGCCTCCCGTCGCGGGTCGCCCCACTCGTCCCACTCGTTCACCGTGAGCGGGACCGTGGGGTCGAGCATCGTGGTGACGACGTCGACGAACGGCACCTCCGCGATCACGCCCGCCCACCGGCCGGGAGCCTGGCTGAACACGGCCCCCTGGAGCAGGCCGCCCGCGGACAGGCCTCGGGTGACGATGCGCGCTTTGTCGACGAGTCCGTCAGCGAGCCCCTCGGCCACGGCCAGATGGTCGGAGAAGGTGTTCTGCTTGTGCTCGAGGCGCCCGTCGAGCCACCAGCGGCGACCACGCTCGCCGCCACCGCGGACGTGGGCGTGGGCATAGACGACGCCTCGGTCGAGCAGGCTGAACAGGGCCGGGTCGAACTCCGGCTCGAAGCATGCCTCGTAGGCGCCGTAGCCGTACAGCAGGCAGGGAGCGGTGCCGTCGAGCGCGACATCGGCCCTGCGCACCAACGTGACGGGCACCTCCACCCGGCTGCCCGGGTTTTCCTCTTCGCCGTCGCCTACACCGGCCGGGGACGGCAGCATCACCGACTCGCTGACGTACGCGTCCGGGTCGTAGTTGGGCGTCTCGCGGCGCAGCAGCAGCCGGCGCTCGGCGGTGTCGAGGTCGACGGCGTACCAGCTGGGCGGGGCGGTGTGCGACTGCTCGAGCACCTGCACGCTCCGCGTCTGGTACAGCTCGTTGGAGTCGAGCTCCAGCGTGCCGTGGGGCACGCCGGCCGTGATGTCGCGCCCGGGCAGCTGGGGGACACCCGCCTCCGTCAGCCGGTAGGCCCTTGCCATCAGCCTGCCGTCACGGCGGAGCGTGGTCACGAGATGCTCGGCGAATGCGGTGGCGGAGTACAGCCGCTCGTCGGCGTCCTCCGCCACCACCTCCGTCCAGTTCGCACGCCCGGGCTCGTCGAGGGGCGCGACCATCAGCCGGAACTCCTCGGCACCGTCGTTGGTCACGACGAAGAGGCGGTCGCCGGCCGGCGTGCGGGCGTGCTCGCACCGGTACTCGACGCCCGGTCTGCGCGGCTCGACGCAGCGTGGAGCCGACTCGGGGGCGTTGGCGTCGACGAGCCACACCTCGCTCGTGTCGCGGCTCACGGTTGCGATCTCGATGACGTCGCCCGAGCGGCTGGTGCGAACCTCCACGTCGTAGCGCGCGTCGGGCTCGGCGAACACGCAGACGTCGGAGGCGGTCGCCGTGCCCAGCCGGTGCCTCCAGACCTGGTACGGGCGGTAGGCGGCATCGTGCACCGTGTAGAAGAACGTGCCGGAGTCGGCGCTCCACGCTCCGCTGTAGTAGCTGCGCGCGACCACGTCGGCGAGGTCGACTCCGGTCTCCGCCTCCCGGAAGCGCAGCTCGAACACCTCTTCGCCGGTGGTGTCCACCGAGTACGCCAGTAACCGCTCGTCCGGGCTCACCAGGGCCAGGCCGACCTGGACGTACGTCGAGTCCCCCTTCAGCTCCGCCGGATCGAGCAGCACGTGCGCATCGGCCGACTCACCGTGACGATCGTCGCCCTCGACATAACTGCGGCGACACAATTGGGCGTACTCACTTCCAGATGGCGTCGAGGTGTAGTAGGAGTAGTGCACGCGTCGGTAACTGACGGACCAGTCAGTAGCCGGCACCCGAGACGCCATCTCCTCTGAGAGCGTCCTGACCTGGGATTGCAGATGCCGCGTGGCCGCGTCGTAGTAGGACCGCTCCTCTTCGAGGTACGCCGTCACGGCGGGGTCGGCCGTGTCCCGCAGCCAGGCGTAGGGGTCGGAGCGGGTGTCGCCGTGCAGCTCGCGGACCAGGTCACGCCGCGCCGCGGTCGGCGGGACGGGAGCGGAGATCTCGGGGCGTGGGTGCGCGTGCTCGGTGGTCACGGCGCTCAACATACTCGCGGCGACCGCGACGGCCGCAGAAGTGAGGTAGGACGATGAGGAACCGAGACGGTCGACGTTGGAGGCTCAGGGGAATCGGCGCGCTGCTCGCGGGCGTGGCTCTGGTGGCCGTCGCCGGGCTGAGCGGCGGCGCCTCCTCCGCGGCGCAGGCCGAACCCGTCGCCGCCACCTCGGGAACCACCTTCACGGTGGGACTGCTCAACAACGTCGACTCGTTCAACCCGTTCCTGGGCATCGAAGCCGAGTCGTACGAGATGTGGGCGCTCATGTACGACTACATGATCCGCTACTCCGACAAGGACATGTCGCCCGAGCCGGGTCTGGCGACGTCGTGGGACACCACCAACCACGGCCTCACGTGGACGTTCCACATCCGTTCCGGCGTCACCTGGTCCGACGGGAAGCCGCTGACGGCGGCGGACATCGCGTACACGTACAACCGCATCCTCGACGGTGGCCCCGAGGCCTCGAGCTGGGGGAGCTACCTGAGCTCCGTGAAGAAGATCACCGCACCCGACGCCACTACCGTCGTGCTGCAGCTGAGCAAGCCGAACGCCGTCCTGCCGTTGCTGCCCATCCCGATCATCCCCGAGCACATCTGGAAGAACGTCAGCGAGTCACAGGTCAAGACGTACAGCAACGAGCCCCCGAACGTCGTCGGCTCCGGGCCGTTCCGGATCATCGAGGGCAAGGCGTCGGGCTCGCTCTACCGCTTCGTCCCGAACCGGCACTACTGGGGTGGGGTCTCCCACATCGACAACCTGGTGTTCCGCGTCTACAACGACGAGGACACGCTCGTGCAGGCGCTCAAGAAGGGTGAGGTCGACTTCGCCGAGGGCATCTCGCCGCTGCAGGTCAAGGCCCTTCAAGGCCAGCCGGGGATCACCGCCCAGCTCGGCGACTCGCCGGGCTTCGACGAGGTCGCGTTCAACACCGGCTCGGTCGACCTCAAGACCAACAAGCCGATCGGCGACCCCAACCCGGCGGTGCTCGACCCGAAGTTCCGGTTCGCGCTGACCACCGCGATCGACCGCCAGTCGCTGGTGCAGCACGTCTACCAGGGCGGCGGTACGGCCGCGACCACCATCATCCCGCCCGCCTACACGAGCTACCGCTGGCAGGCGCCACCGGGTGCGTTCAGCTTCGACCAGGCCAAGGCGGCACAGCTCCTCGACGCCGCCGGCTACAAGGTCGGCTCGGACGGGTGGCGGACGCTGCCGGACGGCAAGCCGATCGGCACTCTGCGCCTGTTCGCCCGCACCGAGTCGCAGACCTCCATCCAGACGATGAAGTTCGTGCAG
>JAWWPH010000129.1:0-5797 GCA_033850875.1 Nocardioidaceae bacterium
CCACCCGAGCGAGGTCGTCGAGGTCGGCCAGGAGGTCACCGTCGAGGTACTCGACGTCGACATGGACCGCGAGCGTGTCTCCCTGTCGCTGAAGGCGACCCAGGAGGACCCGTGGCAGCAGTTCGCCCGGATCCACCAGATGGGCCAGATCGTGCCGGGCAAGGTCACGAAGCTCGTCCCCTTCGGCGCGTTCGTCCGCGTGGAGGAGGGCATCGAGGGCCTGGTCCACATCTCCGAGCTGGCCGAGCGCCACGTCGAGATTCCCGAGCAGGTCGTCCAGGTCAACGACGACGTCATGGTCAAGATCATCGACATCGACCTCGAGCGGCGCCGGATCTCGCTGTCGCTGAAGCAGGCCAACGAAGGCGTCGACCACACCGCCGACGACTTCGACCCGACGCTGTACGGGATGTCGGCCTCCTACGACGAGGCCGGCAACTACCTCTACCCCGAGGGCTTCGACGCCGCGACCGGCGAGTGGCTCGAGGGCTACGAGGCCCAGAAGGCGGCCTGGGAGCAGCAGTACGCCGAGGCGCACGCGCGCTGGGAGGCGCACAAGGCCCAGGTCGAGGAGGCCCAGAAGGCCGACGTCGAGGCCGGAGAGGCGTCCAGCTACTCCTCCGAGGACAAGCCCAGCTCGGCCACGCCGGCCACACCGGCCGCCGTCGCCGAAGGGTCGTTGGCGTCCGACGAGGCCCTGCAGGCACTGCGAGAGAAGCTGACCGGCGGTCAGTGACCCGTCCCGCGGGCTCGCACCGCGGGCGATGACTGAGCGGCACCCGCGGCCCGAACCTCGCAGTCCGGCGGTTCGGGTGGTGGGTCTGCTGCTGGTCGCGGCGCTGCTCGCACTCGCGGGCTGCTCGTGGACCTCGGACGCGGGCGCAGGACCACGATCGCCTGCTTCCTCGGCTCGTACGGCCGAATCCACCGGCGTCACACCGGCGGTGCCGAGCGCCCCTGCGCCACGGCGCTGGGTCGTGGCGCTGGGGGACAGCTACGTCTCGGGCGAGGGCGCCCGGTGGGCGGGCAATACTTCCGGCGGTCCCGGCCCGGTCGACTCCCTCGGCCCGCACGCCTACCGACCGCGCGGCTCGACGGGCTCGAACCGCTGCGACCGGGCGCGTACCACGGTCGTGACGCGGGTCTCGGCAGGGCTGCGCGGAGCCAACCTCGCCTGCTCCGGTGCCACGACGTCCTCGCGCTGGGACGGCGGCGTCTTCACGCCGGGACTCGACACGTACTCCGACGGGAAGGGTCACGTCGGACAGCTGACGGCCCTGCGCCGGTTCGCCACACACCACCGAGTCGCCGACGTCGTGGTGTCGATCGGAGGCAACGACTTCGGCTTCGGGTCCATCCTCGGCAGGTGCACGGCGGCATTCCTGCAGACGGTGACGAACAGACGGCCCTCACCCTGCCGTGCCGATCCCGCGCTGCGGGCGAGCTTCGCGCCCGCTCACGTCGCCAGCGTCACGCGGCACGTGGCGGCCGCCCTCGCCGGCGTCCGGCGCGCGCTGCGTCTGGCCGGCCGAAGGCCCTCGACGTACTCCGTGGTCATGGAGGGTTACCCGTCCCCGCTGCCCGAGGGACCGCGCCTGCGCTATCGCGAGGACCTGCTGCACCGCCTCGTGCTCGGCGGCTGCCCGCTGTTCGACGTCGACGCCACCTGGGCCGACCGGGTCGTGCTCCCCACGATCAACGCTGCCCTGCGCCGGGCCGTCGGGCGCAGCGGGCTCCCGAACGTGTCGTGGCTGGATCTCAGCCAGGCGTTCGACGGGCACCGGCTCTGCGAGAAGGGGTCGGCGCAGCTGCAGGAGACGGGCCTCGGCTCCTGGCGGTCCCCTGGCGCCCGGGCGCGGCTGGAGTGGGTCAACATGCTGTACATCAAGTCCCGGCCGTGGCGCGGCCAGGAGTCGCTGCACCCGAACTACTGGGGGGTGCTCGCCGAACGGCGATGCCTGCGGTCGGCGCTCGCGGGGCCGGAGGGCGCCGCCGAGTCCGGCAGCTGCCGCGACGGCCGCTTCTCTCCGACTCCCTGACCTTCGAGGAGTCACGTAGTTCCCGCCAAGCAGTTCCGTACTTCCCGCCGAGGAGTCGCCTGGTTCGGAGGGCGTGGTGGCAGGAGTACCCGGTGCCACGAGATCCTGCCAGGGCGTGGCAGACTGGACGAATGCTCTCCACCGTGACCGTCTTGATCTACGACGGCGTAGCCCCGTTCGAGCTCGGCGTCCTGTGCGAGGCGTGGGGGGTCGACCGCAGCGAGCACGGCGTACCCCGGGTGAACTTCTCGATCTGCGCTCCCGTCCCCGGCTCGGTGGCGACCAGCCTGCCCGGCGTGGAGATCCGGGTCGAGCGTGGTCTGGAGGCACTCGTCGACGCCGACCTGATCTGCCTGCCCGCGATGCCGCGCGCCCCCGTGCCGGCAGACGTCGTCGAGGCACTGCAGGCGGCGGCCGCCCGCGGTTCCCGGTTCCTGTCCGTGTGTGCCGGCGCCTTCGTACTCGGAGCTGCTGGGTTGCTCGACGGCCGGCTCTGTACGACGCACTGGCTCCACGTCGACGAGCTGCAGTCGCGCTTCCCGCTGGCCGACGTGAAGTGCGACGTGCTGTACATCGACGACGGCTCCGTCGTCACCTCGGCGGGCTCGGCGGCCGGCATCGACGCGTGCCTGCACGTGATCCGTCGCGAGTTCGGCGCCGCCGTCGCCGCGACGGTGGCCCGCCGGATGGTGGTGGCACCGCATCGAGACGGCGGGCAGGCACAGTTCGTCTCGTCACCCGTGCCTACGTACACGGCCGACACGCTGCAGCCGATGCTGGAATGGATGGGGGCGAACCTGCACCAGGACCTGACCATCGAAGCCCTGGCCCGCCGGGCGGTGATGGCGCCGCGTACGTTCGCGCGGCGGTTCAAGGCGGAGACCGGTACGACGCCGTACCACTGGCTCACCAACCAGCGGGTGCTGCTCGCCGAGCGGATGCTCGAGGAGTCCGACGAGACCATCGAGCGGATCGCCACCCGGGTCGGCTTCAGCAACGCGACCGCGTTCCGCCACCATTTCTCGCGGCTTCGGGGGACCAGCCCGCAGTCGTACCGGCGCAGCTTCCGCAGCCCACTGGACGTCGTCCCGGCCCTCCTCGCGACCAGGTGAGCGGCGTGCTGCGGGTCGGTCTCACCGGAGGGATCGGCTCCGGGAAGTCCACCGTGGGTGCGCTGCTCGCCGAGCACGGTGCCCTGGTGATCGACTCCGACGCGCTCGCGCGGGAGGTCGTGGCGGCGGGCTCGACCGGACTGGCCGCGGTCGTCGACGCCTTCGGTCCCGAGGTGCTCACGGCGACGGGCGAGCTCGACCGGGCGGCGATGGGACGGCGGGTCTTCGCGGACCCTGCCGCCAGGACCCGTCTCGAAGCCGTCATCCACCCGCTGGTACGCCGCCGCGCCGCCGAGATAGAGGCGACGGCGCCGACCGATGCCGTGGTCGTCCACGACATCCCGCTGCTGGTCGAGACGCGCCAGGCCGGCGACTTCGACGTGGTGGTCGTCGTGGACGCCCCGGTCGAGATCCAGATCGACCGGCTCACGCGCGAGCGAGGAATGACGGCTGAGGAGGCGCGCTCGCGTATCGACGCGCAAGCCTCTCGCGAGGAGCGGCTCGCCGCCGCCGACCACGTCGTCGCCAACGACGCGACCCGAGTGCAGCTGAGCCAGGCGGTCGACCGGCTCTGGACGCAGCTCAGCCGCCACCGAGACGGTGGCGGCTGAGATCAGAGGTCAGGCCGCGAGGTCGGGGTCAGCCAGCTTGCGCAGCTGCGCCAGCGCCTCCCGCTCCAGCTGGCGAACCCGCTCCGCTGAGACGCCGTGGCGCGCGCCGATGTCGGCGAGCTTCTCCTGGCGACCGTCGACGAGCCCGTACCGCGCCCGGATGACGTCGGCCGAGCGGGGGTCGAGCAGCTCGACCAGGTCGTCGAGGCGGCGCCGCGACTCGACGTCGAGGAACGCGGAGTCGGGTCCCGGCGTGGTCTCCCGGGCGACCAGGTCGCCCAGCGAGGTGTCGCCGTCGTCGTCGACGGGTGTGTCGAGACTCACATGGTCACGGCCCCAGTTGATCAGGTCGAGAACGCGCTCGAGCGACATGTCGAGCTCACCCGCGATCTCCTCGGGCTCCGGGTCACGACCGAGCTGGCGCTCGAGCGTACGGCGGGCAGACCCGATCTGGTTCAGCTCCTCGACGACGTGGACGGGCAGCCGGACGACGCGGGCCTGCTGGGCGATGCCGCGGGTGATGGCCTGGCGTACCCACCAGGTGGCGTACGTGGAGAACTTGTAGCCCTTGGCGTAGTCGAACTTCTCGACCGCGCGGATCAGGCCGGTGTTGCCCTCCTGGACGAGGTCGAGCATCGGCATCGCCGACCGGCCGTACTTGCGGGCGATCGAGACGACGAGCCGCAGGTTGGCCTTGATGAAGCGCTGCATGGCCTGCTGGCCCTCGTCGGCGAGCCACTCGAGCTCCTCGCGGGTGGCGCGACGGGGCGCCTCGCCGCGAGCGCGGCCGATCCGCCCGGTCGCCAGCAGATGCTCGGCGAACAGCCCGGCCTCGATGGCCTTGGACAGCTCGACCTCGGTCTCGGCGTCGAGGAGCGGCGTGCGGGCGATCTCGTCGAGGTACATCCCTACACTGTCCCGGCCGTCGATCGCGCCGTCGCGTGACTCAACTGTGCTGGTGCGACGTGTGGTCACGGTGCTCCTCTCCTGTACTCCACGCTTGTCAGACATCGACAACAACGCACGGGCAGTGTCGCAGATTCCTGATTCGCTTTGTGAACTTTCGCCTGCACCCGGCAGGCGCAGATACTGAGTAAACGCTGCCACCACCAGGCGCGTTGCGGCTCTCAGGAGGTTCTTACACCGTCGCGGTGCCGCTCGATCCCGGCAGCCGCGACTGCGCACCCACGACGTCGAGGATCCAGGCGTGGTAGTCGGCGGCCTCCCGCCACGCGTCGTAGCGGCCGCTGGCGCCGCCGTGACCGGCGGACATCCGGCAGCGCAACAGGAGCGGCCGGTCACCGGTCGCGGTGTCCCGGAGCCGCGCGACCCACTTCGCCGGCTCGACGTAGTACACGCGGGTGTCGTACAGCGACGTGAGCGCGTAGATGGCGGGGTACGGGCGGGCCGTGACCTTCTCGTACGGCGAATAGGACTTCATGTACGCGTATACCTCGCGATCGTGCAGCGGGTCGCCCCACTCGTCCCACTCGGTCACCGTCAACGGCAGGCTCGGGTCGAGGATCGTCGTCAATGCGTCGACGAACGGAACCTGTGCCACGATCGCCCGGAACAGGTCCGGTGCGTCGTTCGCCACGGCGCCCATGAGCAGCCCTCCCGCGCTCCCGCCGTGGCCGACGAGGCCGTCGCTGGTGGTCCAGCCGGTCGCGACGAGATGGCGGGCGCAGTCGATATAGTCGGTGAAGGTGTTCTTCTTCTCCAGCAGCTTGCCGTGCTCGTACCAGCCGCGCCCCATCTCCCCGCCGCCTCGAACGTGGGCGACCGCGAACACCATCCCGCGCTCCAGCAGGGACAGCCGGGCCATGCTCAGGTACGGGTCGACACTGATCTCGTACGACCCGTAGCCGTACAGGAGCAGCGGCCCGCCACCGCGGGGCCGCACGCTCGCGTGGTGTACCAGCGACACGGGGACCCGGGCGCCGTCTCCCGCTGTCACCCACTCCCGCGTCTGTACGTAGTCGCGCGGGTCGTACCCGCCCAGCACGGGCTGCTGCTTGCGCCGGTGGAGCTCACC
>JAWWPH010000130.1:0-7432 GCA_033850875.1 Nocardioidaceae bacterium
GTACGCCCCTCCCGCCGCATCATGTAGAGATCGGTGGGTGAGGCGGGCTCGATGCTGATCGTCGACGACGTCACCGCCCGGGTGAGCACCGTGCGCTGCTCGGCCGCCAAGGTGGCCGAGCCGTCCCGCACCGCGCTCTCACCGCCCCTCAGCGCGTTCCTGACCGCTGCCGGCAGCGCGTGCAAGGGCTCGTAGACCCGCAGGTAGGAGGCGTAGGGGAGCACGTCGCCAGGGTATCGACCAGGTCGGCCGGGCACCCGCCGCGGCGGCCGCAGGCATATCGTGGAGGCACCGGCCCGGACCACCCTCCACGGGCCGCCCCACCTCGAGGAAGAGTCACCACAGTGACCATCGCGTCAGGGTCCGTGTTCGAACAGATCAGCGGCCACGAGCAGGTGGTGTTCTGCTCCGACGAGCCCAGCGGCCTGCGCGCGATCATCGCGATCTACTCGACCGCGCTGGGCCCGGGACTGGGCGGGACCCGTTTCTACCCATACGCCAGCGAGGCCGACGCACTCCACGACGTCCTCAACCTGTCGCGCAGCATGGCGTACAAGGCGGCCCTCGCGGGCCTCGACCTCGGCGGCGGCAAGGCCGTCATCATCGGGGACCCGCTGCGCGACAAGACCGAGCCGCTGCTGCGGGCGTACGGCCGGTTCGTGCAGTCCCTGCACGGCCGGTACCTGACGGCGTGCGACGTCGGCACGTACAGCGAGGACATGGACATCGTGGCCCGCGAGTGCGACTACGTCACCGGCCGAACGGTCGAGCACGGCGGCGCCGGGGACTCGAGCGTCCTGACCGCCTACGGCGTGTACCAGGGGATGCTCGCGGCGGCAGAGGTTGCCTGGGGTGAGCCGTCGCTTCGCAGTCGCCGGGTGGGGGTCGCCGGGGTCGGCAAGGTGGGATACCACCTGGTGGGGCAGCTGCTGGCGGAGGGCGCCGAGGTGGTCGTCACCGACGTCCACGAGCCGGCCGTGGCCCGGGTGGTCGCGCAGTACCCGCAGGTGAGCGTCGTGACCGACACCGACGAGCTCATCGCCACCGACCTCGACGTGTACGCGCCGTGCGCCCTGGGCGGAGCGATCAACGACGAGACCGTCGAGACGCTCAAGGCGGCGATCGTGTGCGGAGCGGCCAACAACCAGCTGGCGCACGCCGGGCTCGAGGATGTCCTGCACTCCCGCGGGGTGCTCTATGCGCCGGACTTCTGCGTGAACTCCGGCGGGCTGATCCAGGTGGCCGACGAGCTCGACGGCTTCTCGTTCGAGCGGGCGAAGGCGAGGGCGGCCCAGATCTACTCGACGACGAAGAAGGTCCTCGAGGTGGCCGCAGCCGAGTCGATCACGAGCGCGCTCGCGGCCAGCCGGATCGCCGAGAGGCGGATGGCCGACGTCGGACGGCTGCGCGGGCTGTGGCTGGGATGACGGCGAGCTGTGGCACGGTGACGGAGTTCGCCACCTCGACGGCGGTCGTCAGTCAGCGCTGGGAAGCCGACTCCGCCTCGTCGTCGTACAGCCCGTCGTAGTCGTCGTCGTCACCGCCGCCTTCGAGCTGGGAATCGCCAGCCGGCTGCAGAGCCTCGTCGCCGTGAAGCTCCCGCTGGAGCTCACTGAAGTCCGTGTTGAACTCACGGTACTTCAGCTCGCGCGCGACCTTCGTCTGCTTCGCCTTTGCACGGCCGCGTCCCATAGACTCGACCCCCTCGCACGTCGTCGCCGGGATGCCTCGAGGACGCCCGGTCTGTCATCAGTTCTTTCGTGGGAGCAACGATACCCGCCGACGGCATCGCACACACACCCGACTCAGTGGTGGGATCGCACCGTATCGACAAGTCGGCGTCGAAGCCCCGGTCACCAGTCCTGGTACTGCCCGGAGAGCGTCACGACGCCGCCGGGTGCCGACATCACGGTGCCGCAGACCCACGCGCTGACTCCCCGCTCGCCGAGGGAGGCACAGGCCTGGTCGGCGGCGTCGGGTGCAACGACGGCGACCATCCCTACTCCGAGGTTGAGCGTCTGCTCCAGGTCGGACCTCGGCACCGCTGCGACGTCGCGCATCAACGCGAAGACGGGGTGCGGCGACCAGGTCGACCTGTCCACGACCGCGCTCAACGACGCGGGGATGACCCGCCCCAGGTTGGCGGCGAGGCCGCCGCCGGTGACATGGGCCATCGCCCGGGTGCCCGCTTCGCGCGCGAGGTCGAGACAGGGCAGCGTGTAGATCGTCGTGGGCTCGAGCAGCTCCTCCCCGAGCGTGCGACCCAGCGTCTCGACGTGCCGGTCCAGGGACCAGCCGGCGCGCTCCAGGAGAGCATGCCGTACGAGGGAGTAGCCGTTGGAATGCAGACCGCTCGACCGCATCGCCACCAACGCATCGCCCGCTCTCACCCGCTCGGCGCCGAGAAGAGCGTCTGCCTCGACCACGCCGGTGGTCGATCCGGCCAGGTCGTACTCGTCGGCTCCGAGCAGACCGGGGTGCTCGGCCGTCTCGCCGCCCAGGAGTGCGCAGCCGGCGGCGACGCAGGCCGCCGCGATGCCGGTGACGATCTGCGCGATGCGCTCGGGTACGACCTTTCCGCACGCGATGTAGTCGGTCATGAAGAGCGGCTCGGCCCCGCACACCACCAGGTCGTCGACCAGCATGCCGACCAGGTCGAAGCCGATGGTGTCGTGCTTGTCGAGCTGCTGGGCGATCGCGACCTTGGTGCCCACACCGTCGGCGCTCGTCGCCAGCAGCGGCCGGCGGAACCCGCGCAGAGCGGACGCGTCGAACAGGCCGGCGAACCCACCGATACCGCCGACGACCTCCGGCCTGCGGGCGCGGTCGACCTCACGCCTCATCAGCGAGACGGCCCGGTCGCCCTCGGCGATGGAGACACCGGCCGCCTCGTACATCGACGTCGCGGCGGCTCGCGGCTCGGCGCCCATCAGTGCGGCAGGGCTGACGTACAGGTCATGGCCGGGTCAGGGCGTCGGCCGCGCCCGAGCTGCCGAGGGAGACCGCGAGCCCGTCGACGTCGAGCGCGGTCACCGGCTCGAGCTCCAGCATGTGCTTGCCGAGCAGGTGCGGCTCGGGCAGCGGCACAGGATAGACCCCGTCGAAGCAGGCCCGGCAGAGCTCGTCCTTGTCGACCCTGCTCGCGGCGACGAGCTCGTCGAGCGAGACGTACCCGAGGGAGTCGGCGCCGATGGAGCGGCAGATCTCCTCCGGACTCAGCCCGTTGGCGATCAGCTCGGCGGGCGTCGCGAAGTCTATGCCGTAGAAGCAGGGCCACTTGACCGGCGGACTGGCTATCCGGATGTGTACCTCCTTGGCGCCGGCCTCGCGCAGCATCCTGACCAGCGCCCGTTGGGTGTTGCCCCGGACGATCGAGTCGTCGACCACGACCAGGCGCTGGCCGTCGATCACGTCGCGCAGGGGGTTGAGCTTGAGGCGGATACCGAGCTGACGGATCGTGTTGCTGGGCTGGATGAACGTCCGACCCACATACGAGTTCTTCACCAGGCCCTGGCCGTACGGGATCTTGCTCTCCTCGGCGTACCCGATGGCGGCCGGGGTCCCCGACTCCGGCACGGGGATGACGAGGTCGGCGGCGACCGGGTGCTCCCGGGCCAGCCGGCGGCCGATCTCCGCGCGTACCCGCTGCACGCGCTGGCTGCTGATCATGGTGTCGGGACGGGCCAGGTAGACGAACTCGAACAGGCAGCCCTTCGGCGCCGCCTCCGCGAAC
Source organism: Nocardioidaceae bacterium (assembly GCA_033850875.1). Lineage (GTDB taxonomy): Bacteria > Actinomycetota > Actinomycetes > Propionibacteriales > Nocardioidaceae > DASQEH01. The sequence continues at coordinate 3,734 of JAWWPH010000130.1, forward strand.
CGCCGGGTGCGCAGGCCGTTCTCGTCAACGGCGATCAGCTCTCCAGGCTCGACCTCGCGGACGAAGGACGCGCCGACGATGTCGAGTGCCGCGGTCTCCGACGCGACGACCCACCCGTGCTCCAGCCGGCCGAGGACCAGGGGGCGGATGCCTTGCGGGTCGCGAGCGGCGAACAGGGTGCCCTGGTCCATGAACACGAAGCAGAAGGCTCCCGCGATCGTGGGGAGCACCTCCATCGCCGCCGACTCAAGGCTCCGGTCGGGGTAGGACGCGAGCAGCGCGGTGACGAGGTCGGTGTCGGTGGAGGCGTCGGGTTGGTACGCCTGCAGGTCGAGCCGTCCGCTCGAGGAGTCCAGCACCTCGACGTGCCCGGCCAACGTGCCGGTGTTGGTGAGGTTGCCGTTGTGGGCGAGCGCGATCGACCCGGTCGGCGTGGAGCGGAACGTCGGCTGGGCGTTGCGCCAGACGCTCGAGCCGGTGGTCGAGTAACGGGAGTGGCCGATCGCCACGTGGCCCTGGAGGGAGGCGAGCGTCGACTCGTCGAAGACCTGCGAGACGAGGCCCATGTCCTTGTACACCAGGATCTGACGGCCGTTGCCGACGGCGATACCAGCGGACTCCTGGCCGCGGTGCTGCAGTGCGTAGAGCCCGAAGTACGTCAGCTTGGCGACCTCTTCGCCGGGTGCCCAGACCCCGAAGACTCCGCAGGCGTCCTGTGGCCCGCGGTCGTGTGGGTCAAGGTCGTCGGTAAGTCGCCCATCACCGCGCGGCACACCAGCAGTCTACGTTGTGGCGTCGAGCTGCTCGACAGGCTCACCCAGACGCCGCCCTGGTCCGTTCGAGAGGTCACAAAAGTCCCGTCGAGTGGCCACAAGAGTTCCGCCGAGAGGCCACAAAAGTCCGGTCGGGGGTTGTGCGGCGGTAGGAGCCGTCAGCGATGTCCTGACTGCGCGGCCCCGTCCGCGGCGAGCTCGGCCAGCAGCAGCGCCTCGGCGATGCAGACGCGCTCGAACTCGGCAAGGTGCAAGCCCTCGTTGGCGCCGTGCGCGCGGGTGTCCGGATCGCCGATCCCCGTGACGAGTATCGCGGCGTCGGGGAACACCTCCGCGAGCTCGGCGATGAAGGGGATCGACCCGCCGACACCGATGTCGACCGGCGAGGTGCCGTCCCAGGCATGCCTCAAGGCGCGGCGGGCGGCGTCGTACGCAGGGCCGTCGGCGGATACCGCGAACGGCTGACCGCTCTCGCCGTCGATCACCGTGACGTCCGCGCCCCACGGTGTGTGCGACAGGAGGTGCTCGCGCAGCCTCTCCAGGGCGGAGACGGCGTCGTCCCCCGGTGCGATGCGCAGGCTGACCTTCGCCCGAGCCCGCGGGACAAGGGTGTTGCTCGCCTCCGCCACCGTCGGGGCGTCGATCGCGATCACGGAGATGGCGGGCTTCGTCCACAGTCGGTCGACGACCGTACCGCTGCCGAACAGAGGTACGCCGGCTCGAATGCCCGCCTCTTCCCGGAGCCGGTCCTCGGGGTAGTCGAGGTCGGCGGCGGGGGCCGACGTCAGGCCGGCGATCGCTACGTTGCCCTCGTCGTCGTGGAGCGTTGCCAGCAGCCGGCAGAGCGCAGTCAGGGCGTCCGGTACGACACCTCCCCAGAGCCCGGAGTGGACTGCGTGGTCGAGCGTACGGACCTCCACAACGCAGTCGGCGAGGCCACGCAGCGACGTGGTCAGGGCGGGTACTCCGATCGCGAAGTTGGCCGAGTCGGCGATGACCATGACGTCGCTGCGAAGCAGCTCGCGGTGTTCGTCGAGGATCTGGTGGAGGGTCGGGGAGCCGATCTCCTCCTCGCCTTCGACGAAGACGCTGACGCCGACCGGCAGGGCGTCACCGTGGGCGCGGACGGCGGCCAGGTGGGCTGCGATCCCCGCCTTGTCGTCGCTCACCCCTCGGGCGAAGAGCCGCTCGCCTCGCTCGGTCGGCACGAACGGTTCGGACTCCCAGCTCGCGTGGTCGCCCTCCGGCTGGACGTCGTGGTGCGCGTAGAGCAGGACGGTCGGGGCGCCGGGAGGGGCGGGCTTGCGGGCGATCACGGCCGGAAGCCCTCCGGTGGCGGTGAGCAGCTCGACCTCGAAGCCCTCGTCACCGAACAACTCGGCGGTGAGCTCGGCCGAGCGGCGTACCTGGTCGAGCCGAGCCGGGTCCGCGCTCACCGACTGGATGTCGACCAGCCGCTCGAGGTCGCGTCGCACTCCGGGGAGCACCTCGCGTACTGCTCTCGTGATGCCTTCTGCTGCTGCCGCGATCCGCTGGTCCGTCACCCGAGGCACCCTATGCCGCGCCGCCCGCCATGTCGCCGACCGGGCGAAGATGTTCGGTCGAGAGGGCAGAGATGTCTGGCGGGCTCAGAGCAGCGGCAGTTGATCCGTGAGATCCGATCGTTCCCCGGACGCGAGAACCTGCCCGAGCTCGACTGCCTCCCGAAACGAGACCCGCCCCCGAGCGAGCCGCAACCAGACGTCCGCGCGGGTCTCGACGACCGCCGGAGGCGTCCCCCGGGTATGACGGGCCCCCTCGATGCACTGCACGGCAGCGTAGGGAGGCACCCGTACCTCGACACTCTTGCCGGGATTGCGCCGCGCGAGGACGGCCAGGAAATGTTTGACGGCCGCCCGGACGTCGTCGGCGTCCGCCTCGTACCCGCCGGCCTCCGCTGCGTCGAGACGGGTGAGCAATGCTGCCAGCTCAGAACTCGACAGCGGACGCAGGCGTACGGGCGACACCCGGTGAGCGTAGCCCCGGGACTTCGCGCTCGGGCGCGTCCGGGGGGCTCGCTGCCCTTACGCAGCTGGACACGTTTCCGTCCGCTCGAGCAGACATCTCCGCCCACTCGACGAGACCCTTGCGCCCGCTCGATCGGACATTTCCGCCCACTGGAGCACGCATTTCCACCCACTCGACCAGACATTTCCGCCCACTCGACCGGGGAGGGAAGTCAGTCGAGGGCGGCCGGGAGGGTCCCGCTCCACGCCGAGCGCAGCTCGCCGAGCGGCACCGAGAAGCAGTCGCGGACCTCGAGCGCCGCGGCCGGCCCGTCGCCAACGGTCACTCCGACGTCGGTGGCGGCAACTCCAACCGACTCGCACAGCTCCGAGAACCGAGCCTCGCCCTCGGTCCGCACGGCGACGATCGCCCGCCCGGCCGATTCGCTGAACAGCGCCACGAACGGATCGACCTCGCCCGGCAGCACGACCGACGCCCCTACTCCGTAGCGCAGAGCCGACTCGACCAGGGCCTGCGCGAGCCCGCCGTCGGACAGGTCGTGTGCCGACTCCACGAGACCCTCCCGCGAGGCGGTGGACAGCACCTGCGCCAAGCGCCGCTCCGCGTCCAGGTCGACCACCGGCGGACGGCCCCCGAGGTGTCCGTGTACGACGTTCGCCCACTCCGAGCCGTCGAGCTCGTCGCGCGTCGTACCGAGCACAAGGATCCGGCGCCCCTCGCCGAGGAAGCCGATCGGCGTACGCCGCGAAACGTCCTCGATGACCCCCAGCACACCCACGACGGGAGTCGGCAGGATCGGGGTCTCTGCGGTCTGGTTGTAGAAGCTCACGTTGCCGCCCGTCACCGGCACCCCGAGAGCGCAGCAGCCTTCGGCCAGGCCGCGGGTGGCCTCGACGAACTGCCACATGACGTCCGGGTC
>JAWWPH010000158.1:0-7982 GCA_033850875.1 Nocardioidaceae bacterium
CGCGGGCGAACCCGGTGCTGACGAGGTTCTCGGTGCGGTCCTCCATCCACTTGACCGGCTTGTTCGTCAGCAGCGAGCCCACGATCGCGCAGACGTAGCCGGGGTAGATCGGCACCTTGTTGCCGAAGCCGCCGCCGATGTCAGGCGAGATCACGCGGATCTTGTGCTCGGGAAGCCCCGCGACGATCGCATACAGGGTGCGGTGGGCGTGCGGTGCCTGGCTGGTCGACCACAGCGTGAGTTTCCCGCTGACCCGGTCGTAGTCCGCCACGGCGCCACATGTCTCCATGGGGGCCGGATGCACCCGCGGGTACACGATGTCCTCCGCCACGACCACGTCGGCCCGGTCGAACACCGCCTGCGTCGCCGCCTCGTCGCCGGTCTCCCAGTCGAAGCAGTGGTTGTCCTGCTTGCCGTCGAGGTCGTCGCGGATGACCGGAGCGTCGGGCGCGAGCGACGTGCGAACGTCGATCACAGGGGCAAGCACGTCGTACTCGACGTCGATCAGCTCGAGCGCGTCGCGCGCCGAGTAGCGGTCCTCCGCGACGACGAACGCGACCTCCTGGCCCTGGAACCGCACCTTGTCGGTGACCAGAACCGCCTGCACGTCGTTGGACAGGGTCGGCATCCACGCCAGGCCTTTCTCGGCCAGCATGGCGCCGGTGACGACGGCCTTGACCTTGGGGTGCGACTGCGCCGCGGTCGTGTCGATGCTGACGAGGCGCGCGTGTGCCATGGGCGCCCGCAGGATCGCCAGGTGCAGCATGCCGGGAAGCTGGACGTCGTCGCAGTACCGGCCCAGCCCGCGCACGAAGCGCGGGTCCTCCTTGCGCAGCATCCGGCCGTGACCGACCGGCCGCTGGTCGTTGTCGGCGTGCTCGAGGTCCTCGCGCTCGTCCATCAGTGTCATCGCGTGCTCCCCACGGCGTCGGCGTCGGCGTCGGCGTCGGCCGACTCCTCGTTGGCGGTATGGGCGGCAGCCCACTGCACGGACCGCACGATCGTCGTGTAGCCGGTGCACCGGCAGATCTGCCCGGAGATCGCGTGCCGGATCGTGTCCTCGCTGGGATCAGGATCCCGGTCGAGCAGTGCCCGGGCCGTCATGAGCATCCCCGGCGTGCAGAACCCGCACTGCAGGCCGTGGCACTGGATGAAGCCCTCCTGGACGGGATCCAGCACCCCGTCCACCTCGAGCCCCTCGACCGTCGACACTTCGTGTCCACCGGCCATCGCGGCGAGGACCGTACAGCTCTTCACCGGCTCACGGTCGAGCCAGACCACGCAGGTGCCGCAGTTGCTCGTGTCGCACCCCCAGTGCGTGCCGGTCAGCCCCAGGTCGTCACGCAGGAAGTGCACCAGCAGCGTCCTGGCCTCGATCTCGCGCGTCACCGGCTCGCCGTTGACGATCATCGATACCTGCATGTCAGGAGGTCCTTCCTTGCTCACTGGGTCGCTCACCGTGGCCGTTCGACGCGGCGCGGATGCGTTCGACGGCACGCCGCAGGGTGCGCTGCGTGAGCTCGTCCGCGAGGTGGCGCTTGTACTCAGGGGTCCCCCTGTTGTCGAGCGAGGGGGAGCAGCTCCGAGCCGCGATGGCGCCGGCCTCGGCGAACAGCTCGTCCGAGGGCTCCTTCCCGCGAAGTGCCGCCGAGATGGCGGGGATGCCGGTCGTGTTGGGCCCGACCGCGGCGAGCCCGACCCGGGCGTCGGCGATCACCGGCCCGTCCATCCACACGGCGGCGCCGGCCGACGTGACGGCCCAGTCGCCGGCTCGGCGTTCGACCTTCGCGTAGGCGCTGGAGCCGTGAGGCCGCACGGGGATCCGGACCTCGATGAGCATCTCGTTGTGCTCGACAGCGGTCTCGTAGGGCCCGCGGTAGAAGTCCTCCATGCTGACGACCCGCTCCCCGGCGGTGCCGCGGATCAGGCAGCTGGCGTCGAGCGTCGTACAGACGGCGGACAGGTCCTCCGACGGGTCCGCCTGGCACAAGGACCCGCCGATCGTCCCGCGGTTGCGCACCACGGGGTCGGCGATCACCTGCTCGGCGTCGCCGAAGATGGGGAAGGCGGCGGCCAGGTCGGGCGACTCGAGCAGCTCCCGGTGCCGCGTCATGGCGCCGATGCGCACCTCGTCAGGCCCCACCGTGATGTACCCGAGCTGGTCGTGGAGGCCGTTGATGTCGATGAGGTACTCGAGGTTGACCAGTCGCAGCTTCATCATCGGAAGCAGGCTGTGGCCGCCGGCGACGAGCCGTGCCTCGTCGCCGAGCCGGTCGAGCAGGCCGATGGCGTGCTCGACGCTGGTAGCCCGTTCGTAGTCGAACGGAGCAGGAACTTGCATGCTGACGTGCCTCCCGTGCGCGCGGTGGTGTCCTAACTGTCAGCCGCACGCTGCTCCCCGTCAACGCTTCCTAAGTGCTTTGTTGATTTGGTGTCGAGCGTCGCCGGGTTGTGCACGGCGGCGAGGCGAGGCGCCGGTGCCCGCGGCGACGAACGCTCGGAGCGTGGGGTCGACAGATGGCCTGCGGAAGCGGACGATGGCGTCGAGCCGAGAGATCCTGGTGCCGAGACCGAGGAGACCGACGATGAGCAACGAAACGGAACGCTCGCCCGTCGAGGAACGCAGCGGACCGACGGTCGACGACGCCGTGGCCAGGGCCGAGGCGGGCAGCCAGGTCGAGGGCGTGCACACGCCGTCGGGTCAGGCCGCGCCAGGGGAGTCCCGGCTGGAGCAGATGCGCGACGTCGAGGGCTCCGACGGGCCCCGGGTGGACGGCGACCCGCTCGAGTCGGGGACGTCGGGTCCTCCGGGTCCCGGGCCCGCGGACATCGGGGCCGGAGGTGCGCAGCGGCTGCAGGGCGGCCGGATCTCCGACCGGCTGGCCGCAGGTGAGGCCGTTCCAGAAGGGGTGCCGTTCGACACCGACAGTGACGGCACACCCGAGGAGCGTTCGGGCGCCGGCGCCTGACCGACCGTCGACGTGACCGCGGGTTCACCGCGCGTCCAGCAGATGAGGCGGCCCCATGACACTGCTCACGAGCCGCCACGTGATGAGCGCGGAGTCGGCGACGACGCTGCTCGCCCTCCTCGGCGACCGCGGCGTGGACCCCTGCGTGGGCGGCGGCTGGGCGGTCGACGCTCTGCTGGGGACGCAGACGCGCGAGCACTCCGACCTGGATCTGTGGGTACCGGCGACAGATGCCGGGTCGCTGTTCGCCGCGTTCGCGTCGATCGGGCTGGACAGGGTGTTGCCGTGGCCCGGAGACCGCCCGTGGAACTTCGTGTTGCACAACGGCGGCGCGCTTCGGGTGGACCTTCACTTCTACGAGCTGCTTGCGGACGGTGGCTGGCACTACGGCAGTGCGACGGCTGGCGAACACTTCCCGGCGGTCGCGCTCGACGGGCGAGGAGTCATAGGCGGCGTAGGCGTACGGTGCGATGCCCCGCCTTGGTCGATCCGCTGGCACACCGGATACGACCTGCGTCCCGTCGACCGCCACGACGTGCCGCTGCTGTGCGAACGGTTCGGCGTGGCGTTACCCGAGGAGTACCGGTGACGCCGCGACCTGCTCGAGCACGCCTGCGATGTCGAGCACCAATGCCTCGACCGTCATGCGCCGCCTTCGAGTCGGACGGCCACTGGAGAGCGGGTCAGTGCCGCGCGTCGAAGGCGGTCAGGAACCGGTCCCGGAAGGAGCTCATCGGCCACACCGGGGCGTCCGCACCCGGGAGCATGCCGCTCTGCCAGCGCCAACCCGAGATGCTCCGCATCACGGCCGGGTCGTGGGCGATCACGCTGACCGGGACGTCGTGACTCTGTCCCTGGCCGGTGACCATCGTCGAGGGCTGGTGGTCGCCGAGCACGATCAGAACGAGGTTCTTGTCGGGATAGGTGCGCACGAACGACATCAGGCTCCGCAGGGAGTACTCGACGGAGTGCCCGTAGGCGGCGCGCACGCGGTCCGCGCTCCGCCACACCCAGGTGGGCGACTGTCCCTGCGCCGGCATGGCGTCGAAGATCGAGCCGTCGCCGACCTTGCGCCAGTCCACCATTCGGGGAAGCGGCGCCCACGGGATGTGGCTGGACACCAGGTCGACCTCGGCCATCACCGGAGGCCGGTCGGGGGGTGCGAGCTCGCGGCGCTGGAGCGCCGAGAGCGTGTACTGGTCGGGCATGGAGGCATAGCTGAAGCTCGGGCCGTGGTACCCGACGTTGTGGTCGTCGTAGATCTGGTCGTAGTGGTAGAACGACCTTCCCTCGGGCCAGTCCTTCTCGTTGGACGGCACGTCGGCGACGGTACGCCAGCCGGCTCGCTTGAAGGCGTCGCTCAGCGTGAAACGCGGAGTCCTGACCAGGTCGTCGTACGTGTGCTGGTTGTCGATCCAGAGCCCCGACTGCAGTGTCGAGTGCGCCAGCCAGCTGATGCCGCCGAACGTCGGCGAGGTGAGGAAGGCGCTGCGGGAGGCGAACCCCGCCGCCTGCAAACTACGGGACCCGTTACGCAGCAGCGCATCGACTCGGGGGGAGAACGACGAGCCCTGAACGGCGACCTTCCCATAGCTCTCCACGAACGCGATCACGACGTCCTTGCCCCGCAGTCGCGTCAGGAGGTCGGCGCGCGGCGTGGTGCGGAACGGGTCATCGGCTGCCTCTCTCATGAGCGTCTGCCTGTCGTCGAAACCGGCGCGGATCTGGTGTACCTCGTCGAAGAGCAGCCCGGCCGCGTCGGTCGAGGCGATTGCCTGGCTCGAGCCGACACGGACCCCGATCGCGGCCGCGACCAGAGAGACCGCGCCGAGGGCCGCGAGCAGGCGCAGGGAGGCAGTGCGATGGCGTGACGCGACGCGGGTGAGCCAGAGCACCGACAGGGGGACGAAGACCATGACCAGCGTCGCGAGCACGACGGCGGCGACGACGAACACGTTCGCGTCTCGCCGGCCGAGCGCCAGGCTGAGCAGGTCTGAGGCGGATCGGAAGTAGCTCCAGTCCGACGTCGGGTTGAACGGTCTGTCGAGGAAGACGTAGAAGCCCATGTCGACGATCTTCAGGACCGTCAGCAGGCCGAGCAGCACCCCGATCGCGGCAGCCGTGAGCAGCCTCGCAGGGCCTGGTAGGGCGAGCACGACGGCCGCCGCGACCAGGCCGTCGACGGGGATCCGCAGGAAGTCGGCCGGGGTGAGGCGCGCGATCTCGTCCGGACCGACGAGGGCGAACTCCACGAGCACCACGGCCGCGACGGTGGCGAGGGTCGCGGCGACGGTACGCACGGTTGCCGACAACGCCACCTCGTTCACCCCTGTCCCCGACCCGACGCGGACCGCGCTGACGTGACCTCTAACGAGCGAGGCTCCCCGGTTCGTTCAACCCAGCGTTCACTGCAGCCGCGCACGGCGCGCTCGCATCGATCCGCGCGACGTTGAACGCAACCACTCGCTCGCCCGTTTCTCCAACGTACAGAGGAGGAGATCACCCGACATGAGCCGGACGCTTTGGACGCTGGCTCGTGTCTGCGGCGGTGCCGCCGTGCTCGCCGTGGTGGTCTGGCGAGTGGGCGCCGGGCCTTTTGTACAGGGTGCACGCACCGTGGACGCCTGGTCGCTGGCAGCGGCGGCCGCCATCGCCGTGGTGACGACGGTGTGCTGCGCCTGGCGCTGGACCCTGGTCGCCCGCGGCCTCGGTGTGGAGGTACGGCTCCGGTCGGCGGTTGCCGCGTACTACCGGTCGCAGTTCCTCAACACGACGCTGCCCGGTGGTGTGCTCGGTGACGTGCACCGCGGCGTGCGGCACGGCCGAGACGTCGGCAACGTCGGCAGGGCGCTGCGAGCCGTCGGCTGGGAGCGATCGGCCGGTCAGGCCGTGCAGGCGGTGTTCGCGCTGGCTGTGTTGTCGACACTGCCGTCACCGGTCCGGCGCCCGGCAACCGTCGGCGCAGTCGTCCTCGTGGCGGTTGTGCTGGCGGTCGTGGTCATCGGTCGGGGCGTGCCACCGACGGGCTCGTCGGGCTGGGCACGAGGTGTCCGGGCCGCCGTCAGCGATGTGCGGGACGGACTTACGGCCCCAGGCATCTGGCCCGGAGTGCTGCTGGCGTCCGTCGCGGTCGTGGCCGGTCACGCGACGACGTTCGTGATCGCCGCCCGGACGGCCGGTGTGGCGGCGTCGCCGACGCGGCTGCTGGCTCCGACGCTGCTCGTGCTCCTCGCCATGGGGATCCCCGCGAACGTCGGCGGCTGGGGGCCGCGGGAAGGGGTTGCCGCGTGGGCGTTCGGCGCCGCCGGACTGGGTGCGGATCTCGGCGTGTCGACCGCCGTCGTGTACGGCGTCATGGGGCTCGTCGCCAACCTCCCGGGTGCCGGCGTACTGGTGCTGTCGTGGGCCCGTGGCTCGGTCGGTCGCCCGCCTGCGGCGACGCGTATCGGCGCGAGCGAGGCGGCAGCCAGGCCCGGCCTTGGACCTTTGACCACCTCGTACTGCCCGAGAGTGCAGTAGCGGCGCCGTGCCGTGGTGCAGGACAGTGTCTGGATCGAACGACTCGCGCCCCCGGAGGTGTCTGCATGAGCGTGGAGCTCACGGCGTGCTCTCGTGTCAGCTGGGTGGCGACCACACGCATCCCTACGCGGCACGCCGACTTCGTTGGCCACGCGTACCACGACGAGTACACGGGCGAGGACCACGTGGTCCTCGTTCTCGGCGACCTCGCCGACGGGGCCGAGCCGCCGCTGGTGCGGCTCCACTCCGAGTGCCTCACCGGGGAGGCACTGGGGTCGCGACGCTGTGACTGTCGCGAGCAGCTCGACTCCGCCCAGGCTGCGATCGCGGCCGAAGGTCGCGGCGCGGTCGTGTATCTACGCGGTCATGAAGGGCGCGGCATCGGGCTTGCCGCGAAGCTGCGCGCGTACGCCCTGCAGGACGACGGTCTCGACACGGTCGACGCCAACCTCGCGCTCGGTCTGCCGGTCGATGGGCGTGAGTACGGAGCTGCCGCAGCCATGCTCGCCGACCTGGGCGTGACGGCAGTCCGGCTGCTCTCCTCCAACCCGGTGAAGGAGTCGGCTCTCGTCGCCCTCGGAGTGGAGGTCGAACGCCTCGCCTCACCCGTGCGGCCCGACCCGGAGAACGAGCGCTACCTCCTCACCAAGCACGAGCGGCTGGGTCATGACCTGGTAACGCCCGACCAGGGGTGGTCGGACCTGCTGGCGGGCCGGGTACCGGCCGGTGGCCCGTTGGCGGAGCGGTACGGACCGCTGGTGGCGGCGGGGCCACGGCTGGTCGTCGCGCAGCTCGGCCAGAGCATCGACGGGTTCATCGCGGCCCGCACCGGCGACGCGGAGTTCGTCACCGGTCCGAGCGACCGCACGCACCTGCACCGGTTACGTGCCTTGGTGGACGCCGTCGTCGTCGGTGTCGGTACCGTGCTCGCCGACGACTGCCGGCTCACGGTTCGAGCAGTCGAGGGCGGCGACCCGGTACGAGTGGTCCTCGACCCCGACGCGCGCGCCCCTCGGCACGCGCAGGTGCTGTCCGTTGCCGCCGCTCCCACCCTCTGGGTCGTCGCCGCGGACCGCGCCGGTCCCGCTCCGCCGTCACCGCACGTCGAGGTGGTCCAGCTCCCGCGGTCCGGCACCGCCGGTGGCTTCGCCCCGATGGACGTGCTCGCAGCTCTGGCCGAGCGAGGGCTCGGCCGGGTCCTCGTGGAGGGCGGCGGTGTCACGGTGTCCCGGTTCGTCGCGGCCCGTGCTCTCGACCGGCTGTTCGTCACCACCGCTCCGCTCCTGGTCGGCGACGGGGTGCCGGGGCTACGGTTCGACGGTCACGACCGACTCGCCGACGCGCTGCGGGTCCCGGCCCGGCGGTTCCAGTTGGGTGACGACCTGTGCGTCGAGCTCGACCTGTCCGCTGCGGCTCCTCGACTGCGGGCGGTCGGGTGACGGAACCGTCCCCTCCGGCGGCGTCGGCTCACGCGTCGAGCAGCGCCGACCGGAT
>JAWWPH010000162.1:0-6848 GCA_033850875.1 Nocardioidaceae bacterium
ACGATGAGGCCCCCGACCTGGCCATCACCGGCGCCGAGGTCGTCCCCGAGGCCGGCGGAGCCGACGGCTGCGAGCTCGCGGTCGTCATCGGTGGTGACGGGACGATCCTGCGCGGCGCCGCGCTGGCCCGGATGGCGCGCACGCCGCTGCTCGGCATCAACCTCGGTCACGTCGGCTTCCTGGCCGAAGCGGAGTGGGACGACCTCGAGTCGACGGTCGACTCCATCATCGCCGCCCGCTACTCGGTGGAGGAGCGGCTGACAGTCGACGTGAGCGTCACAGTCGACGGCACGACCACAGCCCAGGGGTGGGCGCTCAACGAGGCCAGTATCGAGAAGGCCGCCCGTCAGCGGATGATCGAGGTCGTCGTCGAGGTCAACGACCGGCCACTGTCACGCTGGGGGTGCGACGGCGTCGTGTTCGCCACGCCTACCGGCTCGACGGCTTACGCGTTCAGCGCCGGCGGCCCGGTCGTGTGGCCCGAGGTCGAGGCGCTGCTGCTCGTGCCGATCAGCGCCCACGCCCTCTTCGCACGGCCCATGGTCGCCTCACCCGGCTCCGTGCTCGCCGTCGAGCTCCTCCCGAACAGCGAGGCGGTGCTGTGGTGCGACGGTCGCCGCATGGTCGAGCTGCCGCCCGGCGCACGGGTCGAGGTCTGCCGGGGCAAGCACCCGATCCTGCTGGCCCGCCTGCACCACGCGGAGTTCACCGATCGCCTGGTGGCGAAGTTCGGTCTGCCCGTTGCGGGCTGGCGCGGCGCGGGCGAGCGGAGACTGCTCGCCGAGGAGGCCGCCCGCAATGCTTGAGGAGCTCTCGATCGCGGGCCTCGGTGTCATCGACTCCGCCGGTCTCGAGTTCGGGCCCGGTCTCAACGTCCTCACCGGAGAGACCGGCGCCGGCAAGACCATGGTCGTGACCGCGCTCGGGCTGCTGCTCGGCGCCCGCGCCGACTCCGGCGCCGTGCGGCAGGGGTCCCCGCGAGCCCGCGTACAGGGCCGGTTACGGGTGGATCCAGTGTCACCGGTGGCGATGCGGGCGGTGGAGGCCGGCTCCGATCTCGACGACGACGCCCTGATCCTCGCACGCACGGTGACGCCGGAGGGTCGTTCCCGGGCGAGTGCGGGAGGAGCGGCCGTACCGGCGACCGTGCTCTCGGAGCTGGCCGCCGATCTCGTCGTCGTCCACGGGCAGTCCGACCAGCAGGTGCTGCTGTCCCCGGCCAGGCAGCGCGACTACCTCGACGCGTTCGGCGGCCCGGACGTGCTCAGGGCGCGAGACTCCTACCGCGAGACCTTCGACCGGCTCACCGCGGTGACCACGGAGCTCGACGCGATCGTGGGGAGGGCCCGCGAACGCGCGCAGGAGGCGGACATGCTGCGCTTCGGCATCGGCGAGATCACGGCGCTCGAGCCCCGGTCCGGTGAGGATGTCGAGCTCCTCGCCGAGGAGTCCCGATTGGCGCACGTCGACGGCCTGCGCCGCGCCGCGGACGACGCCCGGTACGCCCTCAGCGGCGACGAGGCGCTGGAGACGGCCAACGCGCTGGGCCTGGTCGCGGTCGCCCGCAAGAGCCTGGATGCCGAGCGTGACCACGACCCCGCGCTCGCCGCGATCGCCGAGTCGCTGGCCGCTGCCTCCTACGCACTCGCCGACGCAGCGGCCGACCTCAGCTCGTACGCCGAGTCGCTCGAGACCGACCCGATCCGGTTGGGCATCGTGCAGGACAGGCGAGCCCGACTGGGCGGGCTCAGCGCGAAGTACGGCGACACCATCGACGACGTCCTGCAGTGGCTCGAGCGTGCGCAAGGCCGCGTGAGCGAGCTCGACGAGAGCACCGGGCGCGCGGAGGAGCTCAGGGCCGAGCAGGCCTCGCTCCGGTCGTCCCTGAGCGAGCTCGGCGCCGTCCTGAGCGCCGCTCGCCGAGAGGCCGCCGACCGTCTGGAGGCCGAGGTCACGGCCGAGCTGTCCGCGCTGGCGATGCCCCATGCCACGTTTCGGGTGGTGTCGGTGCCGCTCGCAGCCGCAGGCCGGGACGGTCTCGACGAGGTGACGTTCTCGCTCAGCAGCTCTCCCGGTGCAGAGCCGAGGCCGTTGCAACGCGGTGCCTCGGGTGGCGAGCTGTCCCGGGTGATGCTGGCGATCGAGGTCTGCCTCGCAGGTACCCAGCCGGTGCCGACCATGGTGTTCGACGAAGTCGACGCCGGAGTTGGTGGCAAGGCCGCCGTCGAGGTCGGCAGGCGGCTCGCCCGGCTCGCCCGCGACGTTCAGGTGATCGTCGTCACCCATCTGCCCCAGGTGGCCGCCTTCGCCGACCGGCACTACGTCGTCGTCAAGAGCAGCGACGGACAGGTGACCACGAGCGGCGTCACCGTCCTCGACGAGGCGGGCCGCCGCACCGAGCTGTCGCGTATGCTCGCCGGCCTGGAGAACTCGCGGACCGCCCTGGCCCACGCCGACGAGCTGGTCGAGCTCGCGGAGGCCGAACGCCGCGCTTGAGCGGACACCGGCCGGCCGTACCTGCGGCGCGGCGGCGCGACGACGGCTCGCTGCAGTGACGAAGCCGCCACGCGGGGCGACGGCACATCCACCGAACGGCTCGCACAGTTTGGGAGAATCGAGCCACGATGAAGTTGTCCTTACTGCGCCGCGGGCGCCCTCCGGCCCTCTCGGGCACCGTCGGCACGGCGCGCCTCGACCGCCGAACCCGGTCGGTGGTGAAGCGGGTACAGCCCGGGGACATCGCCGTCATCGACCACGTCGACCTCGACCGCACGTCGGCCGTCGCGCTCGTGGAGGCCCGCGTCGGTGCGGTCGTCAACGTCGCGCCGTACGTGTCGGGGCGCTACCCCAACCTCGGCCCGGAAATCCTGCTCGAGGCCGGAGTGCCGATCGTCGACAACGTCGACCCGGCGATCTTCACCGCCGTCGACGACGGCGACGTGATCCGTGTCGACGGGGGTCGGATCTACCGTGACGACCGGGTCGTCGCCTCCGGCGTCCCGCACGACGCCGAGTCCATCTCGACGGCGCTGGTCGCCGCCCGGGGCGGCATCCCCGACCAGCTCGACGCCTTCAGCGTCAACGCGATCGAGCACCTGCGCCAGGAGCGGGCGCTGCTCCTCGAGGGCGAGGGTGTGCCCGCCACCTCGACGGTCTTCGACGACCGACCGGCGCTGGTGGTCTCGCGAGCGTTCGACTACCGGACCGACCTGGCGTCACTGAAGACGTTCATCCGGGAGAACGACCCCGTGCTGGTCGGTGTCGACGCCGGAGCTGACGCGCTCATGCAGGCGGGGCATCGCCCGACCGTGATCGTGACCGACCTGGACGACGTCTCCGACGCGGCGCTGCGCTGTGGCGCCGAGGTGGTGGTCCACACCGCCTCCGGCGACAGGGCAAACGACGCCGACCGGCTGGACCGGCTCAACGTCAGGTCGACACCCTTCGTCACCGGCGGCACTACCGAGGACGCCGCCATCCTGCTCGCGTCGACGCGCGGCGCCCGACTGATCGTGCTCGCGGGCTCCCACGCCACCCTTCCGGAGTTCCTCGACCTCGGCCGTTCCGGCATGGCGAGCTCCTTCCTCACCCGGGCTGCTGTCGGCTCCCGCCTGCTCGACGCCCGTGCCGTCGCCCAGCTCTACCGCCACCGGGTGAACGGCTGGCTCGTGCTCCTGCTCGTCTTGATCGGGATCGGCCTGGTGGCGGCGGCCGTGGCGACGACACCGGTTGGGCAGGACTGGTTCACCTCTGTCGGTGATCAGCTGCAGAACGCCCGCTCCTGGGTCCGAGCGCGGATCGGATGAGCATCGTGAGGCGTCACCTGTTCGGCCTCTTCACCGCGTGCGTGGCCCTCGCCGTGGGGGTGGCCCTCGGTGCGGGACCGCTGCAGGGCGATGCCACTGCCGGCGACACCGGCGGGCGCGACGCCGCCGCGCTGCACGACGACATTTCGGCGCTCAAGGCGGAGCAGACGTTCGCCATGTCGGTCCTGGGTGCTTCTAGCGCCACGTTGCTGCACTCTGCCCTCACAGGCGCGTCGGTCACGATCGTCGTCCTGCCGGGAGTCCCCTCCGCGGCCGTCAAGGGACTCCAGGATGCCGTCGGCGCCGCGGGTGGCCAGGTCAACGTCACGGCGCTCGTCTCATCGACCCTTGTCGACCCGGCCCAGAAGACGTACACGGCCAGCGTGGCGAGCACCTCCGTCCAGGGGCTGCGCGACCTCCGAGGCGTACCCGCGGACCAGCCCTATGCCCAGATCGCCGCCCTGGTCACCCGCGCCTACGTCGGCCGGGGGACCGACCTCGTCCTCGACGACGAGGCGGTGAAGATCGACAGTGAGCTGCGCGGGGCGAAGCTCGTGACCGTCGAGGGCGCGCTCCACCGTCGCTCGTCGCTCGTGGTCGTGCTCGCGTCGGGCCGTCACGGGGCCGACCCGCTGACGTCGGCGTCGCACGTGATCGAGGCCCAGCTCGTCTCCTCACTCGCGGCCGGCTCCGACGCGGTTCTGGTGGCCGCGCCGTCGACCGGCAGCGACCCCGGCGGCCTGCTCGACCACCTCGCCGGTCAGAAGTCGCTGCGACACGCCCGGCTGTCCACGCTCGACGAGCTCGGAACACCGGCGGCACAGATCGGTGCCGTGTACGCCCTGGCTGCCGCCGCACACGGGACGACGGGGGCCTTCGGCGTGGAGGGTACGAGCGTGAAGCTGCCGCCGGGATTGACCCAAGGCGACTGAACCGTCTCGTCGTCGCACGTCGGGGCGCAAAGTGTTGATAGATTGGAACCCCGTGGACGGGGAGGTCCCGCCGCAGAGATCGAGCCACGGGAGGAAGTCTGTTGGCAGCGTCCTCGCCGACCAAGCATTTGTTCGTCACCGGCGGCGTCGCGTCGTCTCTCGGGAAGGGCCTGACGGCCTCGTCGCTGGGTCGGCTGCTGAAGTCGCGTGGTCTGCGAGTGACGATGCAGAAGCTCGACCCCTACCTCAACGTCGACCCCGGGACGATGAACCCTTTCCAGCACGGAGAGGTGTTCGTGACCGACGACGGCGCCGAGACCGACCTGGACATCGGTCACTACGAACGGTTCCTCGACGTCAACCTGGCCCAGAAGGCCAATGTGACGACCGGCCAGGTGTACTCCACGGTGATCGCCAAGGAGCGGCGCGGCGACTACCTGGGTGACACCGTCCAGGTGATCCCGCACATCACCAACGAGATCAAGGAACGCGTCCGGGCCATGGCCGGCCCCGACGTGGACGTGGTGATCACGGAGATCGGCGGCACCGTGGGCGACATCGAGTCGCTGCCGTTCCTGGAGGCCGCCCGTCAGGTGCGCCACGACGTCGGGCGTGACAACTGCTTCTTCCTGCACGTCTCACTCGTCCCGTACATCGGTCCGTCCGGTGAGCTGAAGACCAAGCCGACGCAGCACTCCGTCGCGGCCCTACGGTCCATCGGCATCGCCCCGGACGCGATCGTGTGCCGCGCGGACCGCGAGATACCCGCCAACGTAAAGCGCAAGATCTCGCTCATGTGCGACGTCGACGACGAGGCCGTGGTCGCCGCCGTCGACGCGCCTTCGATCTACGACATCCCGAAGGTGCTCCACTCCGAAGGGCTCGACGCCTACGTCGTGCGCAGGCTCAACCTGCCCTTCCGCGACGTCGACTGGACCCGCTGGGACCAGCTGCTCCAGCGGGTGCACCAGCCCGACGAGGAGGTCGTCGTCGCCCTCGTCGGCAAGTACGTCGGCCTGCCCGACGCGTACCTGTCGGTCGTCGAGGCGCTGCGGGCGGGCGGTTTCGACAACGCCGCCCGGGTCCAGCTGCGCTGGGTCGCCTCCGACGACTGCCAGACGCCGGAGGGCGCGGCCCGCAAGCTGAGCGAGGTCGACGCGATCTGCGTGCCCGGCGGCTTCGGCATCCGCGGCATCGAGGGCAAGCTCGGCGCGCTCACCTACGCCCGCACCCACGGCATCCCGACCCTCGGGCTGTGCCTGGGGCTGCAGTGCATGGTTATCGAGTACGCCCGCAATGTCGCCGGCCTGGAGAAGGCCGACTCCACGGAGTTCGACCCCGACTGCCTCGAGCCGGTGATCGCCACGATGGAGGAGCAGAAGTCCTACGTCGAGGGGGCCGGTGACCTCGGCGGCACCATGCGCCTCGGCCTCTACCCTGCCGAGCTGCTCGCGGGGTCGATCGTGCGGCAGGCGTACGGCGACGCCAGGATCGAGGAGCGCCACCGCCACCGGTACGAAGTGAACAACCACTACCGCGAGCAGCTCGCGGCCGCCGGCCTGGTCTTCTCCGGCACCAATCCCGATCTCGACCTCGTCGAGTTCGTCGAGCTGCCCCGCGAGGTACACCCCTACTACGTCTCGACCCAGGCCCATCCGGAGCTCCGGTCGCGGCCGACCCGCCCGCATCCGCTGTTCGCGGGCCTGGTCGGGGCGGCGATCGAGCGGCAGAAGGCCGAGCGGTTCCCGATCGACGAGTCCAAGCTGCGGCGCGAGCCCGACGACGAGCCGAGCTCGGTCTACGCGTGAGCGACGGCGTACGCCGCCTCAGGCGGCGCGGGCCCGCGCCATCCGGGTCAGCGCGTCGGTCCCGATGAGCAGCGCGGCCCTGACCGTCGGGTCGCACCCCGGGTCGGAGGCCATGTCCTGGGCTCGCTCGACGAACACCTCGTCGGCGACCTGCGGGAACATCCCGAACATCAACCCGAAGACGGTGAGCATCCCCCCTCCGGCGAGGCCCGGGATCTCGTCGAGGAACCGGGAGGCGAACGGCAGCAGCACGTCGTCCTGGTTGGGCTGCCAGAACGCCATGACCATCGCCCGCAGCATGG
>JAWWPH010000166.1:0-3363 GCA_033850875.1 Nocardioidaceae bacterium
GCGGTGTTGGCGTACACGTCGGCGGTGTCGAAGGTCGTGATCCCCTCGTCGAGAGCGCGCCGCACGCACGCCCGTGCCCGGTCCTCCTCGATCTGCGAGCCGTGTGTCAGCCAGTTGCCGTAGCTGATCTCGCTCACCTTCAGGCCGGATCCACCCAGTCGCCGGAATTCCATGGCCCGACCATAGGCCAGCGCGCCGGCATCGGCAGCCGCCGCGGCGTCGCCGGCTAGAACGACTGGCCGTGCTTGACGAGCGGCTTGGGCAGCCGCAGTCGCCGCATCTGCAGGGCGCGAAGCACGGCGTACATCGCCACGCCCTGCGTCTGGGTCTCGCCGAACCGCTCCCGGATGCCGGCCTTCACGCCGCGTACCACGCGGACCGCGTCGACACCCATGAGCACCAGAAGGGCGAGCCAGGCGTACACCCCCAGCGCGCTGATATTGCGTGGCGCGACCGCGAGGATCACGAACACGACGAAGAACAGCGGCACCAGGATCTCCCCGACCCGCCATCTGCTGTCGACGAAGTCGCGTACGTAACGCTTCACCGGGCCCTTGTCGCGCGCCGGGAGGTAGGTGTCGTCACCGGTCGAGAGCGCCAGCCGCTGACGCGCCCGGCTCTGCGCGACCTGGGCCTTGCGCGCGGCCTGCTGCTCCTTGCGGGTTCGCGGCGCCGACAGCCGCTGCTTGCGCGCGGCCTCGGCCTCCTTGCGTGTCGGGGTGGCGCGGCCCTTGCCGCCGGGCGTGACGTCGGTGGTCCCGGCGTCGTCGCTCGAGGACGTGGTGCGGCGGCGGAACATCTGAGGGTGCCTTACTTGTGACGTTGTGACGAGTGCTGCGCGACGGGCGGTCCAGAGGTGAGAGCCTACCGGGACTCGCGTGGAAACTGACCTGCCGGACACGTAGGGTGGCAACGAGCATGGCCGGAGCCATCGACGCCGGGGCGCGCCAGCCATGCGCTGCGGACAACAGGAGAGGCCACTCGATGAGCAGCATCATGCAACGGATCGCCTTGATCTTCCGGTCGAAGGCGAACAAGGCGCTCGACGCCGCCGAGGATCCCCGCGAGACGCTCGACTACAGCTACACGCAGCAGCAGGCGCTGTTGCAGAAGGTACGTCGTGGCCTCGCCGATGTCGCGACGAGCCGCAAGCGTCTCGAGCTCCAGATGCAGCAGCTCGACCAGTCGTCGAGCAAGCTGCAGGGGCAGGCGCAGCAGGCGCTCGCGGCCGGTCGCGAAGACCTCGCCCGAGAGGCACTGACGCGCCGAGCGGCGCTGCAGCAGCAGATCACCGACCTGCAGACCCAGCACGCCAACCTCCAGTCCCAGGAGGAGAACCTCACCACCTCCTCACAGCGCCTGCAGGCGAAGATCGAGGCCTTCCGCACCAAGAAGGAGACGCTCAAGGCGACGTACACCGCCGCTGAGGCGCAGACCCGCATCAACGAGGCGTTCTCCGGAATCTCCGAGGAGATGGGCGACGTCGGCATGGCGATCGAGCGCGCCGAGGACAAGACCGCGCAGATGCAGGCCCGCGCCGGCGCCGTCGACGAGCTCATCGCGTCCGGTGCGCTCAACGACCCGCTGTCGAGCGGCTCAGACGACATCACCGCGGAGCTCAACCGTGTCTCGTCGGGCAACGACATCGAGCTCGAGCTGGCCAAGATGAAGGCGCAGATCGGGCCGTCCGGAGAGGCCCCGGCGCAGCTCGAGGGAACGCCCGCCGCTGCGAAGGAGGAGCCGGCGTGATCATCCGTATCCTCAGCGAGGGCCAGTTCGACGTACCGGACACGGCCGTCGACCGCCTCAACGAGCTCGACTCCTCCCTCGAGGCGGCCATCGAGGCCGGCGACGAGGAGAGCTTCCGTACGTCGCTGGAGGCGCTGCTCGACGGTGTACGCCAGGCTGGGGAGCCGGTCGCGGTCGACGCCCTCGTACCGTCGACGCTCGTCCTCCCGCACGCCGAGGCCAGCCTCCACGAGGTACGTGACCTGCTCAGCGGCGACGGGCTCATCCCCGGCTGACGCGTTTCACAGCAGACTCACAGCGCTTCGGGGCCCGAACCAGGAACAAACGGTGCAGCATAGGCGTCATATGCAGTAACCGATCCGATCCCGGGTCCAGGCAAGAGAAAGAGGCGCTCCGCCGCCATGGCACGAACTCGCTTCCGCAGTGATGCCGGGCTCACCGCCCGCATGACCGTCGTAATGGTGCTGCTCGGTGCTCTGTACGTCACCGTGGCCGCAGGTCTGATCGCGTACGGCGTGTCGGCCGCGGCCGTCCTGGTCTTCGCGGCCCTGGCCGGCTTCGGTCAGTGGTTCTTCTCCGACAAGCTGGCCACCGCCGCGATGCGTGCCCGCGAGGTGACCCCGGCGCAGGCGCCGGAGCTCCACGGGATGATCGACCGGCTCTGTGCCCTCGCCGACATGCCGAAGCCGCGCGTGATGATCGCCGACACCGACATGCCCAACGCCTTCGCGACCGGACGCAGCCCCGAGCACTCGGTGGTCTGCGTGACCACCGGCATCCTTCGCCGCCTCGACGCCGAGGAGCTGGAAGGGGTGCTGTCGCACGAGCTCTCGCACGTCGCGCACCGCGACGTCGCCGTCATGACCATCGCGGGATTCCTCGGCGTCGTGGCCGGACTGGTGATGCGCTGGGGCATGTTCTTCGGCGGCGGCCGCCGCGACAACAACAACAACGCGCCGTTCCTCGTCATCTGGCTCGCCAGCATCCTCGTGTACTTCGTGTCCTTCCTGCTGACCCGGGTCCTCAGCCGCTACCGCGAGCTGTGCGCCGACCGGTCGGGTGCCTACCTCACCGGGAAGCCGTCAGCCCTTGCCTCGGCCCTGACCAAGATTTCGGGCGACATGGCCCGGATACCCAGCCGCGACCTGCGCGAGAACCAGGCCATGAACGCCTTCTTCTTCGCCCCAGCGATCAACGCGCAGTCGGTCGGTGCGCTCTTCTCGACCCACCCGTCGTTGGAGACCCGGCTGGCCCAGCTCGCCAAGATCTCGGCAGACCTGTCCCGCCCCAGCAGCTGACCCCTTCCGCCGAGACGTCGCCAGCGGCCCGGTTCTGCCGGCGTGTCGCGCACCGATTGACGTCTCGGCGCGGGAGTCCGCCCACTCCGCGGGACCATTCCGGCCGGTCGACCGGACTTCTGCACCCGCTCGACCGAGCATCTGCACCCGCTCGACCGAGCATCTGCACCCGCTCGACCGAGCATTTGCGCCCGCTCGACGAAGCTTTTGCGCCCGCTCGACCGAAGCTGTTGCGCCCGCTCGACGAAGCTTTTGCGCCCGCTCGGCCGAGGATTGCGCCCGCTCGGCCGAGCATTTGCGCCCGCTCGGCCGGACA
>JAWWPH010000242.1:0-4994 GCA_033850875.1 Nocardioidaceae bacterium
GAGCTCTTCATCAGCGAGAACACGGTCAAGAACCACGTCCGCAACATCTTGGAGAAGCTGCAGCTCCACTCCCGGATGGAGGCCGTGATGTACGCGGTGCGCGAGAAGCTCCTCGACATCCCGTGAGCCGGGCGGCGCTCAGCCGGTCGCAGGCGCGCCGGATCGCGCTCGCGGGCCAGGGATTCGCCGACCGGCCCCCCGCCCGGGCGGACATGCGCGCGCTGCAGCGCGTCCTCGACAAGGTAGCGCTGCTGCAGATCGACTCAGTCAACGTGGTCCGGCGGGCGCACTACCTTCCGCTGTTCAGCAGGATCGGGCCGTACGACATCGAGCTGCTGCACCGCGCGGCGGGACGGGCGCCGCGCCGCGTGTTCGAGTACTGGGGCCACGAGGCTTCGTACGTCCGCACCGACCTGCACCCGGCGCTGAGGTTCCGGATGGCTCGTGCGGCGGACGCCGCCTGGGGTTCGATGCGGCGGCTGTGGACGGAGCGGCCCGATTTCGTCGCGTGGGTGCGAGGCGAGGTCGAGAGCCGCGGGCCGCTCACGACGCGGGAGATCGAGTACGACGTTCCGCGCGTGCGCGACAGCTGGGGCTGGAACTGGAGTGACGTCAAGATCGCGCTCGAGTACCTCTTCTACAGCGGGCAGGTCACCTCTGCGCGCCGCAACTCGGCCTTCGAGCGGGTCTACGACCTCCCCGAGCGGGTGCTGCCACCGGCCGTCATCGCGGCCCCGACACCCTCGGTCGAGGAGTCGCACCGGATCCTGGTCCGCACTGCGGCGCGCGCCCTCGGCGTCGGCACCGAGCAGGACCTGCGCGACTACTTCAGGCTGTCACCCGCGCCTACCCGCTCGGCGCTGGCCGAGCTGGTCGAGTCGGGCGAGCTGCTGCCGGTCCAGGTGGAGGGCTGGCGGCGCCCGGCCTACCTGTGGCACGCGGCCCGGTTGCCCCGCAGGGTCGACGCCTGCGCGTTGCTGAGCCCGTTCGACTCGCTCGTCTTCGAGCGGACCCGTACCGAGGCGCTGTTCGACTACCGGTTCCGGATCGAGATCTACGTGCCGGCCGCCAAGCGCACGTACGGGTACTACGTCTACTCCTTCCTGCTCGGCGAGCGCATCGTGGCCCGGGTCGACCTCAAGGCCGACCGGCCCGCGGGTGTGCTGAGCGTGAAGGCCGCGTGGAGCGAGCCGTCGGCGCCACCTGACGTGGCCGAGCGGCTCAGCGCCGCGCTCCACACGATGGCCGACTGGCTGGGCCTCGAGGCGGTCCAGGTCGCCGACAAGGGTGATCTCGCCGGTGCCCTGCGGGGTGTCGGCTTACGGCACTGAGGCGCAGTCGAGGTCGCCTACTATTGACAGGACGCTCGCAGGCGAGCCGCCTGCGTACCCGCCCGTACACGTCGTCCACGACAAGGGAGTCGCATCCGTGCCTGCTCTGCTCGACAAGGTCCTCCGCATCGGTGAGGGAAAACAGCTGCGCAAGCTCCAGGCCATCGCTGCGCAGGTGAACGCCATCGAGGACCACTTCGTGGGGCTGAGCGACGAGGAGCTGAGGGCGCTCACCGAGGAGTACAAGCAGCGCTATGCCGACGGCGAGAGCCTCGACGACCTGCTTCCCGAGACCTTCGCGACCGTACGCGAGGCGGCGAGACGGGTCCTCGGCCAACGCCACTTCGACGTGCAGATCATGGGCGGCGCGGCGCTGCACCTCGGCAACATCGCCGAGATGAAGACCGGTGAGGGCAAGACGCTGGTGGCGACGCTTCCGGTGTACCTCAACGCGCTGGCCGGCGACGGCGTCCACGTCGTGACCGTCAACGACTACCTGGCGAAGTACCACGCCGAGTGGATGGGCCGGATCTACCACTTCCTCGGCCTGACCACCGGGATGGTGCTCCCCGACATGCCGCCCGCGGAGCGCAGGGCGTCGTACCTGGCGGACATCACATACGGCACCAACAACGAGTTCGGCTTCGACTACCTGCGCGACAACATGGCCGCGTCGCTGGACGAGTGCGTCCAGCGCGGACACCACTACGCCATCGTCGACGAGGTCGACTCCATCCTCATCGACGAGGCGCGGACACCGCTCATCATCTCCGGGCCGTCGGACGAGTCCGTCCAGTGGTACGACGAGTTCGCCAACCTGGTCGGGCGGCTGCGCAACGACATCGACTACGAGGTCGACGAGAAGAAGCGCACCGTCTCCGTGCTCGAGGACGGCATCGAGCGGGTCGAGGACCACCTCGGCATCGACAACCTGTACGACGCGGTCAACACGCCCCTGATCTCGTTCCTCAACAACGCGATCAAGGCCAAGGAGCTGTTCCGGCGCGACCGCGACTACGTCGTCATGGACGGCGAGGTCCTCATCGTCGACGAGCACACCGGCCGGATGCTGCACGGGCGCCGCTACAACGAGGGCCTGCACCAGGCGATCGAGGCCAAGGAGAAGGTGACGATCCGCGAGGAGTACCAGACGCTCGCGACGATCACCCTGCAGAACTACTTCCGCTTGTACACGAAGCTCGGCGGGATGACCGGTACCGCCATGACGGAGTCGTCGGAGTTCGACAAGATCTACAAGCTCGGCGTGATCGCGATACCGACCAACATGCCCATGGCCCGGGTCGACCAGCCCGACCTCGTGTACCGCACCGAGGACGCCAAGTACCGCGCGATCGTCGACGACATCGCCGACCGTCACGGCCACGGCCAGCCGATGCTCGTCGGCACGACGTCGGTCGAGAAGTCGGAGCGGCTCTCCGGTCTGCTCACCCGGCGCGGCATCCCGCACACCGTCCTGAACGCCAAGCACCACGCCAGCGAGGCTCACATCGTGGCCCAGGCCGGCCGCAAGGGTGCGGTCACCGTCGCGACCAACATGGCAGGCCGAGGCACCGACATCATGCTCGGCGGCTCGGTCGACTTCCTCGCCGACGAGCAGCTCCGCGAGCGCGGCCTCGACCCGATCGAGAACTCCGAGGACTACGAGCTCGCCTGGCCCGCCGCCCACGAGAAGATGAAGGAGCAGGTACAGGCCGAGCACGACGAGGTCAACGACGTCGGCGGGCTGTACGTCATCGGCACCGAGCGGCACGAGTCTCGCCGCATCGACAACCAGCTCCGCGGTCGGTCCGGCCGCCAGGGTGACCCGGGTGAGTCCCGGTTCTACCTGTCGCTCGAGGACGACCTGATGCGGTTGTTCAAGTCCGACTGGGTCGACTGGGTGCTGACCACGATGAAGATCCCCGACGACGTCCCCATCGAGAACAAGCGGGTGACGGGTGCGATCGCCTCGGCGCAGGCCCAGGTCGAGAGCCAGAACTTCGAGACCCGCAAGAACATCTTGAAGTACGACGACGTGATGAGCCGTCAGCGCGAGGTGATCTACGGCGAGCGCCGGCAGGTGCTCGAGGGTGCTGACCTCCACGAGCAGATCCGCGGCATGATCGACGACACGGTGGAGGGGTACGTCGTCGGCGCGACCGAGGGCTTCCCCGAGGAGTGGGACCTGGGCAAGCTCTGGACCGCCCTGAAGACGCTGTACCCGGTGTCGGTGACCGAGGCCGAGCTGGAGGACGAGGTCGGGGGAGTCGAGAACCTCTCCCGCGAGTTCTTGATGGACGAGCTGAAGGCCGACGCGCAGCGTGCTTACGACGCGCGTGAGGAGACCCTCGGCGAAGAGGTCATGCGTGAGCTGGAGCGCCGCGTCATGCTGTCCGTGCTGGACCGCAAGTGGCGCGAGCACCTGTACGAGATGGACTACCTGCGTGAGGGCATCGGTCTGCGCGCGTACTCGCAGCGTGACCCGCTGGTGGAGTACCAGCGCGAGGGGTTCGAGCTGTTCGGCGCGATGATGGACTCGATCAAGGAGGAGTCGGTCGGGTACCTGTTCAACATCGAGGTGCAGATCACCCCCGACGACACGAGCGAACTCGAGGACGAGGCGGCAGAGCTGGTCGCCGGTGGTCCGACCGGCTCGGCCGCCGGTGCCCACTTCGAACCGGATGCGGTCGACGAGCCGGTCGCGGAGCCGGTAGGCGCCGACGGCGACCATCACCCGAACATCGTTGCGAAGGGTCTGAACGCGCCGTCCCAGCCGAAGCACCTGTCCTACTCGGCGCCCACCGTCGATGGGGACGCCGGCACGGAGGTGCACGGCGACGATGACGCCGCAGGAGACGAGTTCGCCGGTGTGTCACGCAACGAGCCGTGTCCGTGTGGGTCCGGCCGCAAGTTCAAGCGCTGCCACGGAGACCCGGCCCGCCGCAACGCCTAGCCCTCGACCGGGCGCGGATGTCGCCTCGACCGGGCGCAAATGCAGGTTCCAGTGGGCGCAGATGCCGCCTCGACCGGGCGCGAATGCAGGTTCGAGTGGGCGCAGATGCCGCCTCGACCGGGCGGAGATGTCGGCTCCACCGGGCGCAGATGTCGGCTCGACCGCGCGCTCGTCCGCCGGGCGTCACGAAGGCGTTGCAGCGCCCGTCAGCCGAAGTCGATGGCTGTGCACAGCCAGCGACCGCGCGAGTAGTCGAGTCGGGCCGCGATAGCCCTGGACCGGCGGCCAGCTGTCACCCTGGCCGCTACCTCCGCCACGGCGCCCTCGGGACGGGAGATGTGCACCGTGGCGACGACCTGCCGCCCGCCCCGGCTGCGAGCTCTTGCGCGGCGGTCGGCGACGCGCTCGCGGCGGTCGGAGATCTCGGCGAAGACCGCAGCATCGGTCCAGCGCGCCAGCTGGGCGAGTGGTCGCTCGCTGGCCACGACCTCGACCACCGCCTGGAGGAATCGTGCCGCCCACGCCTGCGGGTCTGGCGCGGCGTAGGCCGAATGCGGAGCACCTGAGACGACCGTGAGCGCGTCGGAGACCGGCTCGCAGTCCAGGCCCGTGGAGAGCGGGAAGCTGAGCGCCAGCGCCCCTTGCGTGTACCGGGCATCGGAGCCCGGATCCGCATCGTCGGCGCTGGCCCAACGCAGCCCACGAGCGAT
>JAWWPH010000245.1:0-9613 GCA_033850875.1 Nocardioidaceae bacterium
TGCGTGGAGGGCCTTCACGCAGCCGTGCGGACAGCGCCGTCCTGGTGCTGCACGGCGGACGCGAGCGCGGGACCATGCCGACCAGCCCGTACCAGCTGTCCTACCTGCGCATGCTCGACATGTACGCGGGACTGCGACGGCAGTCGCGCTCCTGCGCGGTGTACCTGCTCCGGTACCGACTGCGCGGCTGGAACCCCGGCCACGGGCTGCCCGACCCTGTCCGCGACGCCCGCTGGGCGCTGGCGCGCATCCACGACCAACAGCCCGGCGCGCCGGTGGCTCTGCTCGGGCACTCGATGGGAGCCCGCACCGCCTTCGCCGTCGCGGACGACCCGCGCGTGGTGGGCGTCTGCGCGCTCGCGCCGTGGCTGCCGCAGCACGAGCCGCTGCCGCCGGTCCGCGACGGCGTCCGGTTCGTCATCGCCCACGGCACAGCGGACCGCATGACGTCGCCCGCCCTCAGCCGGCGCTACGCCGAGCGGCTGCGCGCAGCGGGCGGCACGGTGGCCCGGTTCGAGTTCCGGGACGCGAAGCACGCCCTGCTCGACTCGCCGGCGCTCTGGCACCGATTCGCTGTCCGGACCACGCTGGGGCTCGTCGGGGACCGCCCCCTCCCCGCAGGCGTCGCAGCGGCGTTCGCCGAGGAGCCGTCGGGAGACCTCGGACGTGCCCTCAGCTCGGCGCTGTCTTAGCTGATCGGCACCAGGAAGTGCAGCACCAGGTAGACGACCGGGACTGCGGCGAGCAAGGAGTCGAGACGGTCCATGATGCCGCCGTGCCCGGGCAGGATGTTGCTCATGTCCTTGATGCCGAGGTCGCGCTTGATCAGTGACTCCACCAGGTCGCCCAGCGTGGCGGCGACGGCCACGGCGGCGCCCAGCAGAACGCCGACCAGCACGTCGCCGTCCAGCCAGTAGACGACTGAGACGACGCCGACCGCGACGCAGCCGACTGTCGACCCGGCGAAGCCCTCCCAGGACTTCTTCGGGCTGATCGCCGGGGCCATCGGGTGCCGGCCGACGAGCACGCCGACGCAGTACCCGCCGATGTCGGAGGCAGCGGTGACGGCGAAGAACGTCAGCACCCGGCGAACGCCGTCGTGGGGCGCGAGCAGCAGCGCCACGAACGACGCCAGGAACGGGACGTAGACGAGGCAGAACACCGCTGCGCTCACGTCCTTGACGAAGCCGGTCTGCCCTCGTGGCATCCGCCACAACAGGGATGCGAGCACGGTTGCCGCCAAGGTCGCGACGAGCACGTCGGCGCCGCCGTAGTAGGAGCCGGCGATCATCGCGAGTGCGCCGGCTGCCATCGGCGGCACGGGTAGCCAGGTACCGCTCAGCGCGAGTGCACGCCCGAGCTCCCACAGCGCGACGAGTACTGCGGCCGCGACGACGGCGAGGAAGCCGGCCTTGACGTAGACGAGCGACACCACGACGACGGCGATGAGGGCGATCGAGACCGCGATCGCCGCGGGGAGGTCCCGACCGGCGCGGCTCGTGGAGGCCGTTGCTCCCGAAGACCCCGCCGACATCGCCTCAGACCTCCAAGAGCTCGGCTTCCTTGTGCTTGAGCAGGTCGTCGATCGAATCGACGTGCTTCTTCGTCATGGCGTCGAGGCGCTTCTCAGCCCCCGACACATCGTCCTCGCCGACCTCGCCCTCCTTCTGCGCCCGCTCCATCTGCTGCTTGGCGTGCCGGCGGATGTTGCGGACGGAGACCCGCCCGTCCTCCGCCTTGGCCCGGGCGAGCTTGATGTACTCCTTGCGGCGGTCCTCGGTCAGCTCGGGCATGACCACCCGCAGGTTGTCGCCGTTGTTGGTGGGGTTGACGCCGAGATCGGAGTCACGGATGGCCCTCTCGATGCCCGGCAGCGCCTGCCTGTCGTACACGTTGATCGTGATGACACGCGGCTCGGGGTTGGAGAAAGACGCGAGCTGCTGCAGGGGCGTCGGGCTGCCGTAGTAGTCGGCGGTCAGCTTCGAGAACATCGAGGGGTTGGCTCGGCCGGTGCGGATGGTGGCGAAGTCGTCCTTGGCGACCTCGACCGCTTTGCGCATCTTCTGGTCGGCGTCCTTGAGGGCTTCCTCGATCACACCGGGTCTCCTTTGTCTGGTCAGTCCCCGCTCACGTACGTCCCGATCTTCTCACCCTGCACGATGCGGGCGATCACACCGGTGTCCATCATGCCGAACACGATCATCGGGAGGTCGTTCTCCATGCACAAGGCGAACGCGGTGGCGTCGGCGACGCGAAGACCGCGCTGAAGGGCCTCGTTGTAGCTGACCGTGTCGAGCTTGGTCGCCGTCGGGTCGGTACGAGGGTCGGCGGTGTACACGCCGTCGACGCCGTTCTTGCCCATCAAGACGACGTCGCACTTGGTTTCGAGCGCCCGCTGCACCGCGACGGTGTCCGTAGAGAAGAACGGCAGCCCGGCGCCGGCCCCGAAGATGACCACGCGCCCCTTCTCGAGGTGCCGGATGGCCCGGCGGGGGATGTACGGCTCCGCGACCTGGCCCATCGTGATCGCCGTCTGTACCCGCGTCTCGATGCCCTCCTTCTCGAGGAAGTCCTGCAGCGCCAGGCAGTTCATGACGATGCCGAGCATTCCCATGTAGTCGGCCCGCGCGCGGTCCATCCCGCGCTGCTGCAGCTCGGCGCCACGGAAGAAGTTCCCGCCGCCGAGGACGATCGCGACCTGGACGCCCTGCCTCACCACCGCCGCGATCTCGGTGGCGATCGCGTGCACGACGTCCGGGTCGACGCCCAGCTTGCCCCCGCCGAACACCTCCCCCGACAGCTTCAGCAGCACCCGGTGGTAGGCGAGCGACTCGCGCTCGTGGGCGTTCTCGTCGGTCAGTTCCATCAGTACCGGCCTCCCCGGGCGAGCGTCGTGGTGGAAGTGCGGGTCAGGGTGTCAGGAGCGGCCCACCTCGAAGCGGGCGAAGCGCTTGACCGTAACACCGGCCTCGTCGAGCACGGCCTTCACGGACTTCTTGCTGTCCTGCACCGAAGGCTGCTCGAGCAGGACGACGTCCTTGAAGAAGCCGTTGAGCCTGCCCTCGATGATGCGGGGGATCGCCTGTTCGGGCTTGCCCTCCTCGAGGGCGGTGCGCTCGGCGATCTCGCGCTCCTTGGCGACGACGTCGTCGGGTACCTCGTCGCGGGTCACGAACTGCGGACGCATCGCCGCGACCTGCATCGCCGCGCCCCGTGCCGCCTCCTCGTCGTCGCCGTCGAACGCCAGCAGCACACCGACAGCGGGCGGGAGGTCGCTGGCCCTGCGGTGCAGGTACACCATCGCCTGTCCGTCGACGTACGCCACCCGCCCCAGCTCGATCTTCTCGCCGATCACGGCGGCAAAGGCCTCGATGGCCTCCGCCACGGTCTGACCAGTGGACGTGGCCGCCTTGCTCAAGGTGTCGATGTCATCGGCCTGCACCCGCTCAGCCGTCGCCACGATCTCGTTCGCGAGGTCGATGAAGCCCTCGGACTTCGCGACGAAGTCCGTCTCGCAGTTGAGTTCGACGAGGGCGCCACCCGAGGTCGCGACCAGGCCCGCGGTGGCGGTGCGCTCCGCGCCTCGCTTGGCGGCCTTCGCGGCCCCGTTGACACGCAGCACCTCGATGGCCTTGTCGAAGTCGCCGTCGGTCTCGGTCAGGGCCTTCTTGGAGTCCATCATTCCGGCGCCCGTGGCGTCGCGGAGCTTCTTGACGTCAGCGGCAGTGATTGCCATGTCCATCCGTTCTTCGTTGTCGTGGCGGGCTCGAGGTGGCGCCGCTTTCGTGCGTGGGTAACGCGCCGCGGCCCTGCGTCAGGCCGGGGTCGCGCCGTCGTCGGCCGGCTCTCCGCCGACCGTCGTCACCGTCTCGTCCGGAGAAGAGTCCGACGACTCCGTGTCACCACCGTCTGCGGGCTCACCGCCGACCGTCACCGGCTCGTCGGGACCGGTCTGCGCATCGCCGTCGGCGGCTGCCGCTGCCGGTGCACCGGAGCCGGCGTCGGAGTCGGTGGGGACAGGTGCAGCGGCAGCGTCGTTCGGCAGAGCCGCAGCCGAAGCGTCGGCCGGGACCGCTGCCACCTCTGCGGTGCCGGTCGGACCGGCAGCGGCCTGGGCGGCGGCCTCGTCGGCCTGCCGGCCCAGCAGCTCCTTCTCCCACTCGGCCAGCGGCTCCTCGGCGCCGAGCTCCTCGCCCGTCGCCTCCTGCCCTGTCCGCACGCCGGCACGCGCCATCAGCCCGTCGGCGACCGCGTCGGCGACGATGCGCGTGAGCAGCGTGACGGACCGGATGGCGTCGTCGTTGCCCGGGATCGGGAAATCGACCATGTCCGGGTCGCAGTTGCTGTCGAGGATCGCCACGATCGGGATACCCAGCTTGCGGGCCTCGTCGACGGCGAGGTGCTCCTTGTTGGTGTCGACGATCCAGACGGCTGCGGGCACCCGGCCCATGTCGCGGATGCCGCCGAGCGTGCGGTCGAGCTTGTCCTTCTCCCGCCGCATCTGGAGCAGCTCCTTCTTGGTGCGGCTCGAGCCCGCTACGTCGTCGAAGTCGATCTCCTCGAGCTCCTTCAGACGAAGGATGCGCTGGTGCACGGTCTGGAAGTTGGTCAGCATGCCTCCGAGCCACCGCTGGTTGACGAAGGGCATGCCGACCCGCTTCGCCTGTTCGAAGATGGCCTCCTGCGCCTGCTTCTTGGTGCCGACGAACAGCACGTTGCCGCCGGACGCCACCGCGCTCTTGATGAACGCGTAGCCCCGGTCGATGTAGGCAAGGGACTGCTGGAGGTCGATGATGTAGATGCCGTTGCGCTCGGTCATGATGAAGCGCTTCATCTTCGGGTTCCACCGGCGGGTCTGATGCCCGAAGTGGACGCCGCTCTCGAGCAGCTGACGCATGGTCACGACGGCCATGAGCGTTCCTCCTCTGGTGCCTGCGCGGCACCGGGTCTGCGGCGCCCTTCGGCCCCGCGTTGCGGTTTGTGTCCCGAGGTGTCGAGACCCTGACGCTCACGCGTGCACCGCTCCTTTGAAGGTGACCGACGGAGGCCGGTTACCCCCGGAGGAGACCGAGGCACACGCCCGCAGCAGGCTGCGGTGTGTGGGCGTGCGAAGTCGACCCGAATGGTTCGGATCGCTACGACGAGTGTAGTGGACCTCCGACCGTTCACGGAAACCGTGGCGACGGCGTCCGACGTGTGCACAGCCCCCGGCCCACCCGCTCGTCGTCCACAGGCCCGCAGGCCCGGCCCCCGGAGACCACGGCGGGAGTACAGGCTCGGCCCATGAGAGCCTCACGCACGGCGTCGCTCGTTGCCGGCCTCGCGCTGATGACAGGTGCCGTACCGGCCGTCGCGGCGTCAGCCGCCGCGTCGTCGCCGGTCGCCGCGTCCGCGCACCGCACCTGGGTGTGGCCCCTTCAGCCCACCCCGGCGGTCGTGCGGGGGTTCGAGCCGCCGGCGCACGCATGGGACGCCGGGCACCGGGGCGTCGACCTGCTCGGGTCGCCGGCCGAGCCGGTACTCGCCATCGGCGCCGGGACCGTCCGGTTCGCGGGGCCGCTGGCGGGACGCGGCGTCGTGGTCGTCGACCATGGCGCCCTGCGGTCCACGTACGAGCCGGTGACTGCCGCCGTCCACCGTGGTGACGTCGTCCACGCCGGTGAGGTCCTCGGACTGCTGCAGGTGCCGTTCTCACACTGCGCGCCCGAGGTGTGCCTCCACCTGGGGCTGCGCCGCGGGAGCGTCTACCTCGACCCCCTCGACCTCCTCGGCCCTCGACCGGTCCGGCTGAAGCCACTGATCGCGGCTGACGCCGGGCCAGGTCCCCTCGCTGAGCCGGCACCGGCGCCCGCACCGGTGGCGCCGACCGCGGCTCGTTCCCTCGACGGTCCTGAGCGGCGGAAGGCCTCAGGTCGTTGGGCTCGCGACGGCGGCGGTTCAGCCCCCGCGATGCGAGCGGCTGCCGCCGTGGTCGTCGCGGTCATGTCGCTGCTGGCCGGCCTTGCCGACCCCGGTCAGGCGCGCGGATGAGCCTGCGAGTAGGCGCGACGCAGCCGATCGGTCGACACGTGGGTGTACAGCTGCGTCGTGGCGAGGGACGCGTGGCCGAGGATCTCCTGCACGGCCCGCAGATCCGCTCCGCCTTCGAGCAGGTGGGTCGCGGCGGTGTGCCGCAGGCCGTGCGGGCCGAGGTCCGGAGCACCGTCGACGTCCGCGAGCCGGGCGTGAACCAGGGTCCGGACCGCCCGCTGGTCGATGCGGCGTCCGCGTGAGCCGAGGAAAAGGGCAGCGCCGCTGCCGGTAACGGCCAGCCGGGGCCGGCCCGAACGTAGCCACTCGTCGATGGCTCGGCCCGCCGGCACTCCGTAGGGCACCGACCGCTCCTTGCGGCCCTTGCCGAGTACGCGGACGATACGACGTTCGGTGTCGACATCGTCGATGTCGAGGCCGGTGAGCTCGCCGACACGTACGCCTGTCGCGTACAGCACCTCGAGGATGGCGACGTCGCGCACCCCGGTCACTCCGTGCTCGCGCGCCCGGGTGGCCGCCGCGTCGAGCAGCCGCCGCACCTGGTCACCCGACAACGATGCGGGCAGCACCCGATGCGCCTTCGAGCTGGACAACAGCGACCCCGGGTCGGCGGGGACACGTCTCGTCGCCGCGGCCCACGCCGTGAAGACCCTCGCGGCCGTCGCGCGCCGCGACAGCGTGGTCCGCGACCGGCCGAGGCTCTGTTGGCGGGCCAGCCAGCTACGCATCGTGCGGATGTCGATGTCGGCCAGTTCCCGGCAGCCGACCCGAGCCGCATGCGTGAGCAGGTCGCCCACGTCGCCGAGGTAGGCGCGGACCGTGTGCGGGGCGAGGTCCCGCTCGGACTCGAGATAGCGGCGGTAGTCGTCGACGGCAGCGGCGAAGGATGCGGGGAGACTCGCTGCGGCGGCGGGCACACCTCATGCTGTCACCCGTCCCCAGGCTCTCGGCCCAGGCAGGGCCGCGGCCCCGCGTCGAACCGGGGTGCCGCCACGGCCATCCGTCGGCGCGCTCCGTGACGAGGCCGTCATCGCGCAACCGGGCCAGGTGCCGGCCCGCCTCGCCCGGCCGGACGCCCGCGTCGAGCGCGATCGACTCAGCCGGGGCGCCCGCCAGCTTCGGCGATCGCGTCGAGGACGCGCCCGCTCACGCCTCGATGCTGTCCAGCGGCCGAACCCGCCCCGACTTGCGGGGAGCGAGACCCACGCCGGCCGGTGACACGTGCTCGATCATCTCCAGCGCGTCGGTGACGAGCAGCGTGCCCGGTTGTCGGAGCAGCTCGTGCACACCCGCCGACGTCCTTGAGGTGACCGGTCCGGGGACGCCCATCACGCCACGGCCGAGATCGAGAGCCCACCGGGCGGTGTTGAGCGCACCGCTGCGCAGAGCCGCCTCGACGACCACCGTGCCCTGACTCAGGGCTGCGATGAGCCGGTTGCGGACCAGGAACCGCGACCTGCTGGGGACGCATCCCGGCGGTGCCTCGCTCACCAACAGGCCCCGGACCGCGACCTCGCCGAGCAGCGTGCCGTTGCCGGTGGGATAGAGGTTGTCGACGCCGCCTGCCAGCACGGCGAAGGTCGGCCCACCGCAGGACAGCACCGCCCGGTGGGCGGCCGCGTCGATGCCGTACGCCCCGCCGGACACCACAGCGAACCCGCGTGAGGCAGCGTCGAACGCCAGCTCGGATGCGACGTGCTCGCCATAGGGAGTGGACCGGCGGGCTCCCACGATCGCGACGCAGTGACGGCTCAGCGCACGCAGCGAGCCGCCCCCTCGCAGCCACAGCCCGAACGGAGCTCCACCGCGCCGGTCGCCCGGCTCGTCCTCCAGCCTCGCGAGGTCGTCCAGACCGGGCTCCCACTCGTCGTCGCCCGGGCAGACGTACCGCGCGGAGACGGCGGCAGCGGCGCGGGGAACGGCGTCGTCGTCGGCGGCAGCCGCGCGCTGGACCCACGTCGCGACCTTCGACGACGACGACGACGACGACCGCGACAAACCTGCTGTCGAGGCGGCGGTCGCCCCCCGCGAGCGCAGCTTGGCCAGCAGCTCCGACGCCGAGTGCTCCCGGACCAGGCGGCAGGCGTCGGCGTCGCCGGGCTCGACGACGGCGCTCAGCACCATCCTGGCGCGGCGCTCGGCTGCGCCAGGTCCCGGCATCAGGCCACGCTCCGCGCGCCGACGCTACGGCCGACGAGGCCGTCGGTTCGCAGGTACAGGGCCTCGAACACGTGCCGGGCCCGCGGCGCGTCGCAGCCCGCCAGGTCGGCCACCGTCCAGGACAGCCGGGCCACCCGGTCGGCGCCCCGCTGGGTAAGGGTCCCGCGCTCGACGGCCTCCTCGATGAGACCCGCGGCATCGGCGTCGAGGCGACAGATCCGCCGGAACTCGTAGCCGGGCACCTCACCGTTGGTCGACCACGGCAAGCCCGCGAACCGGACCCGCTGACGCTCCCGAGCGGCCGCCACGCGGGCGCCGACGGCCGCCGTGGTGCCGTCCTCGCCGACGACCTGGCGCATCTCGGCCCGGTTGACGGGCAGCACGGTGTGGGTGATGTCGATGCGGTCACGGACGGGGCCGGAGATCCGCGCCCGGTAGCGGCGCGCCTTGTCGGCGGTGCAGGTACACCGCAGTGCCTTGTCGTATCCGTAGCCGCACGGGCAGGGGTTGGCCGCACACACCAGCAGGAACCCGGCGGGAAACCTCGCCGAACCCTCGGCACGGCGGATGGAGACCTCGCCGCTCTCGAGCGGTTGCCGCAGGGCGTCGTGGACGCTCGGTCTGAACTCGGGTGCCTCGTCGAGGAAGAGCACGCCCAGGTGGGCGAGGCTCACGGCGCCGGGCTTGATCAGCCGGGTGCCGCCACCGATGACGGAGGCCACCGTGTCGGTGTGGTGAGGGGCGAGGAACGGTGGCCTGACCACGCGTGGCGCGTCGCGCGACAGCAGCCCCGCCACCGAGTGGATCTTGCTGACCTCGATGGAGGCGAGCAGGTCGAGGTCGGGCAGCAGCGGCGTGAAGCGCTCGGCGAGCATCGTCTTGCCCGCCCCGGGCGGACCTTCGAGGAAGAGGTGGTGACCGCCCGCGGCGGCCACCTCGACGCACCAGCGCGCCAGCGCCTGGCCACGGACGTCGGCGAGGTCGCAGGCGTCCGTCCTGACCGGCCGGCGGCCGCGGCCACGCAGGTCCTCGTGGAGCGGCGCCTGGTCCGGCTCGTCGGGCAGCTCCGTGCCCGAGAGCATCGCCATGCACTCACGTAGGGAGCGGACGCCCATGACGTCGAGACCGCCGACCAGCCGAGCCTCGGCGGCGTTGGAGGCGGGAACGATCACGCGCTCGAGCCCGGCCTCGAGCGCGCTCAGAGCGGCCGGCAGCACGCCGGGAACCGACCGCAGCCGGCCGTCGAGGGCCAGCTCACCGAACACGGCCGTCGTCCTCAGCGCGTCGCCGGGTATCGACCCCTTCGCCGCCAGCAGCGCCAACGCGATGGCGAGGTCGTAATGCGACCCGACCTTGCGGACGTCGGCCGGGTACATGGCTACCGTCACCCGCCGGTCCGGCCACCTTTCGGCGCTGTTGACCA
>JAWWPH010000240.1:0-6071 GCA_033850875.1 Nocardioidaceae bacterium
AGAAGAGCACAGACATCCGCCCCAAGATCACCTTGGCGTGCACCGAGTGCAAAGAGCGCAACTACATCACCCGGAAGAACCGCCGCAACGACCCCGACCGGCTCGAGCTCAAGAAGTACTGTCCCCGCTGTCGCTGCCACCGCGCGCACCGCGAGACCCGCTGAGGCTGCCGGTCGAGGCGGCTGCCGTCGGCCTGCAGGGCAGTGGGATAGCGTCGCGGCATGCCTCTCGACCCTGACCTCGCGGGCCGGACGTTCGCGCCGACAGCGCCGTACGGGGTGAGCCGGGAGAAGATCGCCGAGTTCACCGAAGCCATCCGGGCCGAGCCGATCGACGATGGGCGGACGGCTCCACTGACATTCCCCATCGTGGTCGCGTTCCGGGCGATGACCGCGCTCATGAGGGACCCCGAGGTCGGGATCGACCTTCACAACGTCGTGCACGGCGATCAGCGCTTCGAGCAGACGAGGCCGATCCGCGCGGGCGATGAGCTGGTCGCGACCCTCACCGTCGACTCGGTCCGAGCAGCCGCCGGGATGGACATGGTCGCGACGCGTACCGAGATCACTGCCACCTCCGGTGAGCACGTCGCCACCGCGTTCGCCCTCCTGCTGCATCGTGGCGACGCATGAGCTGGGAGTCCGGGCACGAGTTCGCCCCTGCGTCCTACGTCGTCACCCGTGCGGACCTGGTCCGGTACGCCGGCGCGTCGGGCGACTTCATCCCGATCCACTACAGCGACAGGGTCGCGGAGTCGGTCGGCCTTCCGGGGGTCGTCGCCCACGGCATGTACACGCTGGCCCTCGCCGCGCGCGCTCTCACCGACTGGGTCGGCGGACCAGAGGCGGTGACGTCGTTCGGTGCCCGTTTCACAAAGCCCGTCGTCGTGCCCGACGACGATGAGGGCGTCCGGGTCGACGTCGCCGGCGTCGTCAAGAGCGTCGACGACACATCGGCGACGGTCGAGCTGACCGTGACGAGTGCAGGCACGAAGGTACTGGGCATGTGCCGGGCCGTGGTGCGGTGCTGACCAGTACAGCTGAGCCGCTGTCCCGGTGGACCACCCTGCGGCTGGGCGGGCCGCCGCGCGCCTTCGCGGAGGTGTCGTCACGCGCGGAGCTGTACGACCGTGTCGCGTCCGCCGACGAGGCGGGTACGCCGGTCCTGGTGCTCGGGGGCGGGAGCAACCTGGTCGTCTCCGACGACGGGTTCGACGGTCTCGCCGTCCACGTCGGCAGTCGTGGGCAGGCCGCTTCGGCGGACGCCTGCTCGGGGGCCCAGCTGACCGTCGAGGCGGGCGAGGACTGGGACGAGCTGGTCGCGCGCACCGTCGACGAGCAGTGGGTCGGGGTCGAGGCGTTGTCCGGGATCCCCGGCACGGTGGGCGCCGTACCGATCCAGAACGTCGGTGCCTACGGACAGGAGGTGTCCGACACCATCGCGAGCGTCGACGTGTTCGACAGGGTGCAGCGGCGCACTCGGACGATGTTCGCGACGGACTGCCGGTTCGGCTACCGCACAAGCGTCTTCAAGCAGGAGCCGGGGAGGTACGTCGTCGGGGCCGTCACGTTCTCCCTGCGCCTCGGCGACCTGGGGGAGGCGATCCGCTACGGCGAGCTGGCGGGCGTGCTGGGCGTGCCGGTGGGCACCCGGGTGCCGTCGGTCGACGTCCGGCGGGCCGTGCTGGAGCTGCGAGCGAGCAAGGGCATGGTGCTCGACGCCGACGACCGCGACACCTGGAGCGCGGGCTCGTTCTTCACCAACCCGTTCGTCGCGCCCGGCGAGGTGCCCGCGGGCGCGCCGGCGTACCCACAGCCCGACGGTCGCGTCAAGACGAGCGCCGCCTGGCTGATCGAGCAGGCGGGGTACGGCAAGGGGTACGGGAACGACCGGGTGCGGATCTCGACGAAACACTCGCTCGCGCTCACCAACCGCGGCGGGGCGGCGACGTCTGACCTGCTCGCGCTCGCCGCGGAGATCCGCGACGGAGTCCGGCGCCGTTTCGCGATCACCCTGCAGCCCGAGCCCGTCTGCGTCGGCTGTGCCCTATGACGCATTGCGCCGCGGCATGGGGCCTCGCGCCCATCGGCCGCGCATTTTGCGCCCGCTCGACCGCACTTTTGCGCCCGCTCGGCTGGGCTTTTGCGCCCGCTCGACCGCGCATTTGCGCCCGCTCGGCTGGGCTTTTGCGCCCGCTCGACGACACCTCGGGGTCAGGAGGTGAGCCAGCGGTCGATGTCGGCCAGCATCCGTAGCCGGACCTCTTCGGGAGCCGCGGACCCGCGTACCGACATCCGCGCCAGCTCGGCCAGCTCGGGGTCGGTGAAGCCGTGCACGTGGCGCGCCGCCTCGTACTGGTCGAGGAGCCGGGACCCGAACAGCAGCGGGTCGTCCGCGCCCAGTGCGACGGGGATGCCCGCCTCGTAGAGCGCACGCAGCGGCACCGATGCGATGTCCGGGTACACGCCGAGCGCGACGTTGGACCGGGGGCAGATCTCCAGCGTGACACCGGCGTCGGCGAGGTGCGCGACGAGCATCGGGTCCTCGACCGAGCGGACGCCGTGTCCGATCCGGGAGGCGCCGAGCCCGTCGAGGCAGGACCAGACGCTCTCCGGCCCCCGCAGCTCGCCACCGTGCGGCGTGAGCAGGAGGCCGGCGCTGCGGGCGATGTCGAACGCCTTCGCGAACGCCAGCGCCTCACCCCGGCGCTCGTCGTTGGACAACCCGAAGCCGACGACCCCGCGTCCGGCGTACTGTCCGGCGAGGCGCGCCAGGGTACGTGCGTCGAGAGGATGCCGGATCCGGTTGGCGGCGATCACGAGCACCATGGTCACGCCGGTGGCCGCCGTGGCCTGCCGTGCCGCGTCGAGGACGAGGTCGGTGAAGGCGGTGATGCCACCGAACGAGGCCGCGTAGCCACTCGGGTCGACCTGGATCTCCAGCCATTGGGATCCCTCTGCACGCTCGTCCTCGGCCGCCTCGAGCACCAGCCGGCGAACCGACGCCTCCGTCCGGAGCACCGAGCGGGCCAGGTCGTAGAGCCGCTGGAAGCGGAACCAGCCCTTCTCGTCGGCCGCGGACAGGTCGGGGGGCCACTCGTCGGTGAGCGCGTCCGGCAGCCACACGCCCTGCTCCTCGGCGAGCTCGACCACGGTCCGGTGGCGCATCGAGCCGGTGAAGTGCAGGTGAAGGTGGGCTTTCGGGAGCGCGGCGAGCGGGCGTGCGGTCAACCGGACGAGCTCTGCTCAGCCGAAGAGCTTCTGCAGGCGCGTGACGCCCTCGGCCAGGTCGTCGTCGCCCAAGGCGTACGACAGCCGGACGTATCCCGGACTGCCGAAGGCCTCGCCCGGCACCACCGCCACCTCCGCTTCGTCGAGGATGATCTCGGCCAGCTCCGCCGAGGTGGAGGCGGTCCTGCCACCGATGTCGCGGCCCAGCGCCGCCTTGACCGACGGGTAGGCATAGAACGCGCCCCTCGGCTCGGGGCACTCGAACCCCTCGACCTCGTTGAGCATCGAGACGATGGTCCTGCGGCGACGGTCGAAAGCCGCCCGCATCGCCTCCACCGCGCTGAGGTCGCCCGAGACGGCGGCCAGGGCGGCGCGCTGGCACACGTTGGCCACGTTCGACGTCAGGTGCGACTGCAGGTTGGTGGCAGCCTTCACGACGTCGGCCGGACCGATCATCCAGCCGACCCGCCAGCCGGTCATCGCGTAGGTCTTCGCGACCCCGTTGAGCACCACGGCCGTGTCGGCGAGCTCGGGTACCTCGGCGACGATCGACCTGAAGCGGGTGTCGCCGTACACCAGGTGCTCGTAGATCTCGTCGGTCACGACCCAGAGGCCGTGCTCGTGCGCCCACCGCCCGATCTCGCGTACCTGCTCGGGGCTGTACACGGAGCCGGTCGGGTTGCAGGGGGAGCAGAAGAGCAGCAGCTTCGTCCGCTCGGTGCGCGCGGACTCCAGCTGGGCGACGGTGACCAGGTAGTCCTGGGTCTCGTCGGCGAGGACGTCGACCGGTACGCCGCCGGCGAGCCGGATCGCCTCGGGGTAGGTCGTCCAGTAAGGGGCGGGGAGCAGTACCTCGTCGCCGGGGTCGAGAAGTGCTGCCAGGCTCTCGTACACGGCCTGCTTGCCGCCGTTGGTCACCAGCACCTGTGCCGGCTCGACGTCGTAGCCGGAGTCACGGCGGGTCTTCTCCGCGATCGCCTGCTTCAGCTCGGGCAGGCCGCCGGCCGGGGTGTACCGGTGGTTCTTCGGGTCCCGGGCGGCCTCGACGGCGGCCTCGACGATGTAGTCGGGCGTGGGGAAGTCGGGCTCGCCCGCGCCGAATCCGATCACGGGCCGGCCGGCCGCCTTCAGCGACTTGGCCTTCGCGTCCACTGCCAGGGTGGCCGACTCGGCGAT
Source organism: Nocardioidaceae bacterium (assembly GCA_033850875.1). Lineage (GTDB taxonomy): Bacteria > Actinomycetota > Actinomycetes > Propionibacteriales > Nocardioidaceae > DASQEH01. The sequence continues at coordinate 4,407 of JAWWPH010000240.1, forward strand.
GCCGGCGACGCGTTGGGAGACGCGGCGGTGCCGTCTCGCGGAGATGTCGTCACTCATGCGACTATCCTTGCACCACCCCGAGGCCCGCGGCGCTCGGTTCGACCTGGCTGGGCCTCACCCCGTACACTCGGGTTCTTGGTGGCATCTGTCGTTCACGGTGCCTTGACCTCGGGTCGAGTCGCGTTGCCGGGAGCGGCCACCGGAGGGCAGTGGCTCAATTGGCAGAGCACCGGTCTCCAAAACCGGCGGTTGGGGGTTCGAGTCCCTCCTGCCCTGCGGCGAGACGGCACAAGAATTGCGAGAAAGGAGAGTCAGATGACGGAGACCCGTGCCACCAGCTCGGCGAGCTCGCGTCGCCCGCCGCCGAGCGGCCGGACCGGCATCGGGCTCTTCCTGCGCCAGGTCATCGCTGAGCTGCGCAAGGTCATCTGGCCCACGCGCGACCAGCTGGTGACGTATTTCGTGGTCGTGCTCGTCTTTGTCCTCTTCATGATCTTGTTCGTCTCGGTGCTGGACTACGTGTTCAACTCGGCGATGTTCAAGATCTTCGGCTGACGCGCCTCGCGTCTGCCACGAGATCAGCGGAAGTATGTGAGCGTCCACCCATGACCGAACAGACAGTGTCACAACCCCTCGACCCGACCGACGTCCAGCTCGGCGACGCCGAAGCCGCCGACGTGCTCGGCGACGCGGCACCCGCGGATCTCGGGGCCGCCGACGCGGCTCCTGCCGACCTCGAGGCCGCCGACGCGGTTGACGGGGCCGTCGAGCCCGCCGACGGCACAGACGCCGAGGTCGCCGCCGACCCGCTCGAGGAGTTCCGTGCAGCCCTGCGGGCCAAGCCTGGGGAGTGGTACGTCGTGCACACGTACTCGGGCATGGAGAACCGCGTCAAGACCAACCTCGAGAACCGGATCACCTCGCTCAACATGGAGGACTTCATCCACGAGGTCCACGTGCCTCAGGAGGAGGTCGCGGAGATCAAGAACGGCCAGCGCAGGATGGTCCGCCGTACGGTGCTTCCGGGCTACGTGCTCGTCCGGATGGACCTGACCGACGAGTCGTGGTCGGCGGTACGGCACACGCCCTCCGTCACCGGCTTCGTCGGCCACAGCCACCAGCCGGTGCCGCTGAGCCTCGCCGAGGTCGAGGCGATGCTCGCGCCGGCCGTCATCACCCAGGCCGAGTCGCCGCAGCAGCAGAAGCAGAAGAAGGTGGAGTTCACCGACTTCTACGCCGGTGACTCCGTCATGGTCGTCGACGGGCCGTTCGCCACGCTGCACGCCACCATCACCGAGATCAACGTCGACGCCCAGCGGGTCAAGGCGCTCGTCGAGATCTTCGGCCGCGAGACCCCGGTGGAGCTGAGCTTCACCCAGATCGAGAAGGTCTGAGCCGGCGCCTCGCCTCAACCCCCGGCACCATCGAGCTCCCGACCAGCTAGGACACCACCATGCCTCCCAAGAAGAAGAAGATCGCCGCGCTCGTGAAGGTGCAGCTCAACGCCGGTGCCGCTACGCCAGCGCCGCCCGTCGGTACGGCCCTGGGCCCCCACGGCGTCAACATCATGGAGTTCTGCAAGGCGTACAACGCCGCCACCGAGGCCATGCGCGGGACGGTCATTCCCGTCGAGATCACGATCTTCGAAGACCGTACCTTCACCTT
>JAWWPH010000257.1:0-7149 GCA_033850875.1 Nocardioidaceae bacterium
AGCGCGGCGTCGAGCACGGCCTGGAGACCGAGGGGTGCGCGGAGTGGCCGGGCACGGTGGAGCTCCTGCAGGCGCGCGTCGTGCCGCACACCGGCTGGAACACCGTCGACGTCGCCCCCGGGTCGCAGCTGTTCGCCGGCGCGGAGCAGGAGCGGTTCTACTTCGTCCACTCGTACGCCGTCCGGCGCTGGGAGCTGCCGGCCGGAGGCCCGTTGCGGCCGCCGCTCGTGTCGTGGACGACCCACGAGGCCGACTCGTTCGTCGCCGCCGTCGAGAACGGGCCGCTGTGGGCCACCCAGTTCCATCCAGAAAAGTCCGGTGACGCGGGAGCCGTTGTGCTGCGTCAGTGGGTCCAACAGATATGAGAACTCTCGCCGCGCTCCCCGCCCTCCTGTGTGCCCTCGTCCTCAGCAGCTGTGGCAGCGACACTCCCGCTGGCAGTGGGCCGGCCCATTCCTCCGGCGAGACCACGACGACGAGCTCGTCACCGGCGAAGCCTGCCGGCGACCGGGTCGCGTCGGTCGTCCTGCGTCGCTCCGGCGGGCTCAAGCCGACGCCCGTGACACGCGTGTTCACCGCTGGCCAGGCCCCTCCCAAGGGGTACACGACCGACGACCTCACCCGGGTGGTCCGTGCGGCCCAGGCGCTGGCGGACTCCCACCAGAAGATCCGCCCCCTGCCCGCCAGCACGTGCTGCGACCGGTTCGTGTACTCGGTCACCATCAAGCTGGCCAACGGCAGCACCAAGAGCTACTCGACGGTCGACGGACTCAACCAGCCGCGCATCTTCCAGGTGCTGCTGAGCCGGCTGTCCTGAGCGTCATGCCCCCGCCGCCGCACGCGCGGGGACTACGAGACTCCTGGTCGGGGGGCGGGCTCGTCCGGGTCCTAGGCTGGGCGTGGTGAGTGCCCTGCAGCTGCTGCCCGCGGTCGACGTCTCCGGGGGACGGGCGGTCCAGCTGGTCCAGGGCGTCGCCGGCAGCGAGCGCGTCTTCGGTGGCGCCGTCGAGTCGGCGCTGCGCTGGCAGCGTGTCGGCGCGCGGTGGGTCCACCTGGTCGACCTCGACGCTGCCTTCGGTCGCGGCTCCAACCGCGACCTCATCACCTCCGTCGTAGCCGCGCTCGACATCGACGTCGAGCTGTCCGGAGGCATCCGCGACGACGAGACGCTGGCCGCGGCCCTCGCCACCGGCTGCACGCGCGTCAACATCGGCACCGCTGCCCTCGAGCGACCCGACTGGTGTGCGTCGGTGATCGCCGAGCACGGCGAGCGCGTCGCCATCGGCCTGGACGTCCGCGGCACGACGCTGGCCGCCCGAGGGTGGACCCGTGACGGCGGCGACCTGTACGAGGTGCTGGCTCGGCTCGACGCCGCGGGGTGTACCCGGTACGTCGTGACGGACGTGCTTCGCGACGGGATGCTCGAAGGCCCGAACGTGGAGCTGCTGCGCGACGTGTGCGCCCGTACCGACGCCGCGATCGTGGCATCGGGGGGCGTGTCCTCGCTCGACGACCTGATGGCCATCGCCGCCCTGACGCCGCTCGGCGTCGAGGGAGCCATCATCGGTACCGCGCTCTACACGGGCGCGTTCACCCTCGAATCCGCGTTGGCCGCGGTGGCCGGCGCGTCCGCGGCGCAGCGCCCATGACCGTCGCGGTGCGGGTGATCCCGTGCCTGGACGTCGACGACGGCCGGGTGGTCAAGGGCGTCCATTTCCAAGGCCTGCGCGACGTGGGCGACCCGGTGGCGATGGCGCGAAGATACGACGCCGAGGGGGCGGACGAGCTGACGTTCCTCGACATCACCGCATCGCGCCAGCGCCGTGACACCGTCCTCGACGTCGTGCGCCGAACGGCAGAGCAGGTCTTCATCCCGCTGACCGTCGGGGGCGGCGTACGGCGTGCGGACGACGTCGACCTGCTGTTGCGAGCCGGCGCGGACAAGGTCGCGGTGAACACCGGGGCTCTCGAGCGCCCCCGCCTGGTCGCCGACATCGCCGAGCGGTTCGGGAGCCAGGTCCTGGTCCTCAGCGTCGACGCCCGCCGCTCGACCTCGACCCCCTCGGGCTTCGAGGTGACCACGCACGGCGGCAGCGTCGGCACCGGGATCGACGCGCTGCAGTGGGCGGCGTCCGGTACCCAGCTCGGCGCGGGCGAGATCCTCCTCAACGCGATGGACGCCGACGGTACGCAGAACGGCTTCGACCTCGAGCTGATCACCGCGGTCCGTGCCGTGGTCGGCGTACCGGTGGTCGCCAGCGGGGGAGCCGGGTCCGCGAGGCACTTCCCGCCCGCGATAGACGCCGGTGCCGACGCCGTCCTCGCCGCCAGCGTCTTCCACTTCGGTACGGTCTCGGTGGCGGACGTCAAGGCCGAGCTGGCTGCGGACGGTCACCCGGTGCGCTGAGGCCCTGCTACGGGCCGGTGGTGCGGGGAACTCGGGCCGGAGTTTCGGGCCGCTGCCCGGCGGGTACGGGCGAGTCCGAACGCGACAAGCCAGGCAAGCCGACCGCCGGGCGATGCGACCGCCACCGAGAGGGACACCGTGACCGACGACCAGACCAGCCCCCAGGACCCGACCACCCGGTACCCGCAGCCGCCCCAGCCCGAGCAGGAGCAGCCGGTACCCGGTCTCGCCGGCGAGATGACCCCGCGCCCGGACCACGGTGAGGAGTCCTACGTCGGGTCCGGGCGCCTCGAGGGTCGCCGGGCCATCGTCACCGGCGCCGACAGCGGCATCGGCCGGGCGGCCGCGATCGCGTTCGCTCGCGAGGGTGCCGACGTCGTGCTGTCGTACCTCGAGTCCGAGCAGGCTGACGCGGACGAGGTCATCGCCCTGGTCGAGAAGGCCGGCCGGCGGGCCGTCGCGGTCCCCGGTGACCTGTCGACGGAGGAGGGCAACAAGGCTCTCGTCGAAACGGCGGTACACGAGCTCGGTGGCATCGACGTGCTGGTCTCCGTGGCGGGCCACCAGCAGGCCGTGCAGGCGATCGCCGACCTGAGCACCGAACAGTTCGACGAGACCTTCCGGACCAACGTCTACGGCCTGTTCTGGCTCTGCAAGGCGGCGCTGCCGCACCTGGACCCGGGCGCGAGCATCATCACGACGTCGTCCGTCCAGGCCTACAACCCGTCCCCCCAGCTGCTCGACTACGCGGCCACGAAGGCGGCGATCAACACCTTCAGCAAGGCGCTCGCGCAGCAGGTGGCCGAGCGCGGCATCCGCGTGAACGTCGTCGCCCCCGGCCCGTTCTGGACGCCGCTGCAGGTGTCGGGCGGCCAGCCGACCGAGGCGTTGCCCTCCTTCGGCGAGCAGGCGCCGTTGGGCCGCGCGGGTCAGCCGGCCGAGCTGGCGGGCGCCTACGTGTACCTGGCGTCGGGTGAGTCCAGCTACACGACGGCATCCACGCTGTCCGTGACCGGCGGGTCGCCCACCCCCTGAGCGTGACCGGCGGGTCGCCGACCTCCCGAGCGCGACGGGGGTCGCCGGACCCTGTACCGTCGGCCGGCTACCCGCCTGCGTGAGCCGTATACGCGGCCACGTCCGCGGGCGCTCCGCGCAGTTCCGCGCGACTCGAGGCCCGCCGCCCCGACAGGTACAGCGTGATCTCGCTCGGGAGCCCGCGAATCGTCACCGCGTCGCCCTTGGAGACTCGCGCGGACGCAGCGGTGTCGGTGCGCTCGAGGATCACGCCCGTCGGTCCCCGCCGCGTGGTCAGCTTGGCGACCCCGACAGTGCGGGCCCAGATCTGGTCCTCGGCCCACCGCGGCAGCCTGCGCGGCTCCCAGTCCGCCGAGGCCCGGCGAACGTCCTCGTGGTGGATGAAGTACTCCAGACCGTTGAGGAGCGGCTCGAGCCTGGACACGCTGTACAGCGTCGGGCTCGGTGGCCCATGGCGCACCGCGTCGACCAGCTCGGCGTAGTCGTGGTGGGCGACGATGTCGTCGACCGACCGGTCGCCGAGCTTCGGGACGGCTGCCACCAGTGAGCGCAGCGGGTTGCGGCTCTCGCGGCCGCGCAGGTGCGCCACGAGGTGATGGGTGTCCCAGCCCTCGCACAGCGTCGGCGCCGACGGGCCGACCTGTTCGAACAGGTCGCACAGCACGGCGCGCTCCACCCGCGAGATCGGCGGCCCGCCGGGGGCGTCGGACAGGTCGGTGTACGCCGTCGCCATTGCGGTCATGCCAGCCAGCGTAGGTCGCGTCCATGCCGGCCTCGGGCGTCGCGTCCACGCCATCCCCATGCGGCGGTCGGCGCCCTCCCGCGGTGAGAGGATGAGGCGGTGACGCCACCAGCCGACAGCGAACCGGGCGCAGCGGCCGGCAGTGGGTGGGACGACCGGCTGCGCCTCGACGCGTCGGGTCTGCTGCCCGCCGTCGTGCAGGACGCCTCGACCGGGCGCGTCCTCATGCTGGCCTGGATGGACCGAGAAGCGCTCCGCAGGACCGTCGACACCCGACGGGCCACCTACTGGAGCCGCAGCCGGCGGACCTACTGGGTCAAGGGCGAGACCTCCGGCAACACCCAGCACGTACGGCAGGTGCGGCTGGACTGCGACGGCGACACAGTTCTCCTGGTCGTCGACCAGAGCGGACCCGCGTGCCACACCGGGGCCGACACGTGCTTCGACGACGGACCCCTTCTCGACGACGCAGGCTCCGATGGCTGACGCGACACCGGCTCCTCCGGCGGACGGGTCCTCCGTCACGGCCCGCAGCGGCTCACGGGCCCGCAGCGGCCCGTCCGCGACGGGCGGCGGCCGGCAGCTGTACGCCCGGACCCTGGTGCTGGGCCTGCTCTCGGCCGGGGCGGTGTCGGTAGGGGTGTCCAAGCCCTGGGTCACCGCAACGGCCACCGTCACGGGTCTGCCGGTCATCTCCGCCTCCGTCGACGGCGCCGACGTCGCCCCGCTCGCCGGAGCGCTCGGCTTCGTGCTGCTGGCGGGCCTCGGCGCGGTCGTCGCCACCCGCGGCTGGTTGAGGCGGGGGCTCGGCGTGCTGATCGTGGTCGCCGCGGCGGTCGTGGTGGCCGCGGCCGTCCACCCCGGCGACACGCAGCACGGCATCGAGCAGGCACTCTCGGCGAAGGGCTGGTCGGGCGGCCCGTACGACACGGGCGTCGGGTGGTGGCGCGTGCTCACGGCGGTCGGAGGCTGCGGGTGCCTGCTGGCCGGGGCGCTGGTCGCCCGCTTCGGTGCTCGCTGGGCCTCGATGGGTGCCCGGTACGACGCCCCGGGAACTCCCACCGCGCCCGTTGCGGGCGACCTCCCCGCGGCACCCACCGAGACGGACCTGTGGCGGTCGATCGACTCAGGGCACGACCCGACGCAAGCCCCGTAAGGTTTGCACGTCACAATAGGACCGACTGAGAGCACACTGAGAGGAGCCGACGAATGGCTGCGAGCCATCACGGTTCGACCCCCGCCGCCTGGACGGCGGTGGCGCTGATCCTGGTCGCCTTCCTCGTCGGTGCGGTCGGACTGGTCATCGGCAACTGGGTGGTCTTCTGGGTGGGCGTCGCCGTCGGCGTGGTCGCCCTCGTCGTGGGGAAGGTCATGCAGGCGATGGGGATGGGTGAGCACTGACATGTCGGTCCTCGACGAGATCCTGGCCGGGGTCCGGCTCGATCTCGCCCGGCGGCAGAGCGAGCGGAGCCTCGACGACCTGAAGGAGATGGCGGGACGGCAGGACCCGGCCATCGACCCCATGCCCGGCTACCGCGCCGGCGGGATCTCGGTGATCGCGGAGGTCAAGCGCTCGAGTCCCAGCGCCGGCCCGCTCGCCGAGATCGCCGATCCGGCCGCGCTGGCCCGCCAGTACCAGGACGGCGGCGCCGCCACGATCAGCGTGCTGACCGAGCCGCGCCGCTTCGGCGGCAGCCTCGACGACCTCCGCGCCGTGCGGGCGGCGGTGACGATCCCCGTCCTCCGCAAGGACTTCATCGTCTCCTCGTACCAGCTGTGGGAGGCCAGGGCGGCCGGTGCCGACCTGGCGCTGCTGATCGTCGCCGCGCTCGACGACAACCAGCTCGGGTGCCTCATCGACCGGGCCCGCTCGATCGGGCTCACGCCGCTCGTCGAGGTGCATACGGCGGGAGAGGTCGCGCGCGCCGTCGACGCGGGTGCCGACCTGGTCGGTGTCAACGCCCGCGATCTCACGACCCTGCAGGTCGACCGCGACACCTTCGCCCGGCTGGCGCCGCTCATCCCCGCGGGGGTCGTGCGGGTGGCCGAGTCGGGCGTACGTGGCCCCCACGACGTCCTCGAGTACGCCCGCGACGGCGCCGACGTCGTCCTCGTCGGCGAGTCGCTCGTGACCGGCAAGGACCCCCGCTCGGCCGTGTCGGACCTCGTCGCCGCTGGTACCCATCCCGCCCTGAAGCAGAGGCACTGACCATGGCCACACCCCTGCCCGACGCGGCCGGGCACTTCGGCCGCTTCGGCGGCCGCTTCATGCCCGAGGCGCTGATCGCTCCGCTCGACGAGCTCGAGGCGTGCTGGCGCGACGCGATGGCCGACGACGCCTTCACCGCGCAGTTCGCCCAACTGCTCCGCGAGTACGCAGGGTGCCCGAGCCTGCTCTACGACGCCGGCCGGCTGTCGGAGCGGATCGGTGCGCGCGTCCTGCTCAAGCGCGAGGACCTCAACCACACCGGGGCCCACAAGATCCGCAACGTCCTCGGCCAGGCCCTGCTCACCGCCCGGATGGGCAAGAAGCGCGTGATCGCCGAGACCGGTGCCGGCCAGCACGGTGTCGCCACGGCGACCGCCTGCGCGTACTTCGGCCTCGACTGCGTCGTCTACATGGGCGAGGTCGATACCGAGCGGCAGGCGCTCAACGTCGCGCGGATGCGGATGCTGGGTGCCGAGGTCGTGCCGGTGACGAGCGGCAGCCGGACCCTCAAGGACGCGATCAACGAGGCGCTGCGCGACTGGGTCGCCAACGTCGACTCGACGCACTACCTGCTCGGCACCGCGGCGGGAGCGCACCCGTTCCCGGCGATGGTCCGCGACTTCACCCGCGGCATCGGCGACGAGGCGCGCGCCCAGTCGCTGGAGCTGCTGGGCAGGCTGCCCGATGCCGCCGTCGCATGCGTCGGCGGAGGCTCCAACGCCATCGGGCTCTTCACCGCCTTCCTCGGCGACGAAT
>JAWWPH010000344.1:0-6463 GCA_033850875.1 Nocardioidaceae bacterium
AGGTTAGGAATCCTAGTCACTCTGCGTCGCATGTCGAGCCCCACCGGTAGTCGACCGGTCAGGTGAAGAGCGCCCCGCAGCTCTCGTGATACGTCGCATCGAGGCGGTATCAGCGTGCGCCCCGTGGCGTCCTTAGCGCTCGAAGACACGGAAATCGAGACTTGAGGAGGTCCCCGTGTTCAAGAAGACATTGATCATGACCGCGCCCGTTCTTGCATCCGCCGCCCTGGTGGCCGGTGGACTGAGCGCCAGTACGCTCCAGGCGGATGCCGCCGGGTCGCACCACGACTCGAAGGCACCGTTCGGACGAGCCATGAAGACCGGCAACGAGGTGAGCTGCGTCGGCGGCGCCCAGAAGGCCACCTACAACGGCGGCGTCCACGACACCGTCTCCGCGAGCAGCAACAACGGCCCCACCATCGTCCCGGGCACCCTGTTCCGGGTGAACGGGCCCCGGCACGGCCGGGACGTGCTCAGCGTGAGCTTCACCGCCCAGGACTACCTGGACTCCAACAGCTCGCAGGGCAAGGTGAAGGTGCTGCTCGACGGGATCCCGATGGCCCCGTCAGACCTCAACAACGGCAGTCCGATCTACGCCCAGGGCTACGGCACGTTCGCGCAGAACTACTGCCGCAACATCGGCCCGGGCCACCACAGCCTTCGCGTCACGATCTCCGACGTCGCGAGCGGTACGAGCGCCGGTGCGCTGTACCTGTGGGACCCGATGCTGCACGCAGAGAAGAGCGAGTAGCTCGCAGGCGGCATTCGCACAGGCTCCGGCAGCAGGGGCGGAGGCGAGACGGTCGAGGGGCCGCCTCACCTCCGCCCCTGCGTGCGCCCGCCGACGGTTCGAGGGCGGCGCGAAGGCAGCTCTGGTTGAGGCTCGCTCTCGGCGTGCCGCGCTAGCACTTCGGTGCCGTCGGATGACAGGCTGGCTGATGTACGCCTCGAGTGATCCGAAAGCGGCGAGGGGACGCCGTTGCCAAGGTTGCGAAGCAGCCACGCCGAGCACTGACCGAAGAGCCCGCCGGTCCGATCGGGGGCCGGGAACGATACCCGGAGTGTTGATGAGCCTGTTCTTTGACGAGCACCCAGAGTTTCTCGAGACCAGCGACACCGCCAGCAGCAGAAGTCGCCTCAACCTGCGGCATCTCGGCATCATCCAAGAGCATGCAGACGTCCTGCGGGGAGCTCGCGTCCTCGATATCGCGAGCCACGACGGGCGTTGGTCCTTCGCGGCGCTCCAGGCCGGGGCCTCGCATGTCACGGGCATCGAGGGCCGTCGCTACCTCGTGGTCAACGCCAGGAAGACGATGATCAGCAAGGGGATCGAGCGCGAGCGCTTCCGCTTCATCCGGGGCGACGCCCACGACACGCTCACGGCCGGGGTCGGGTCGTTCGACGTCGTCATGCTGCTGGGGTTCCTCTACCACACGCTCCGCTACACCGAGCTCTTCGCGGGCATCCGGGCGACGGGTGCGCGACATGTCATCATCGACACGAGGGTTGCGCCCGGCGACGACTGTGTTGTCAAACTGATCAGAAACACCAACCGCGTCGAGTCCATGGCGGTCAAGGACAGGTACTCCTTCAAGCGGCGCTCGTTGGTGGGCGTCCCCGACTATGCGGCCGTGGTCCACATGCTCAAGTGCTACGGGTACAGGGTGTCGAGCCGGCCGGACTGGTCGCGCATTCGAGCGGAGCATCCGGAGCTCAAGGGAGCCCGTGAGTACGATCGCGGCGGTCGGGCGACGTTGCTGGCCGTGTCGCGGCGGGCTGAGCGCGAAGCACAGCGTGGCGGGCAGCCGCTCCTCAGCAGCGAACGCGATCACCAGCCATTGGAGGCCGAGGTCGTGGATCTCGATCCAGCCCGGTCACATCCCGATGCACCCCGCCGGCCGCTGCGGGCGGTCTAGCCGGTCCGTGCGCAGTTGAGCTGCGGGCCGTGGCCGCAGATCAGGGCAGGTCGGTACCGACGACAGGCCCGTCAGTGCCGACGACCTGCGGGGCCGCCACGCCCGGCCACCGGGGCACGCGCATGGCGGCTCGCTGCAGCCGCCGGCGGACCACCCAGGTCCACGACGCGGCCAGGCTGGCGACGGCGACGGTCAGCCCTGCGTCCAGTCGGCCGGAGGCGATCATCTCCCTTCCGCTGCTCGGGACGTCACCCAGCATCGCCCAGTCCAAGGGGATCGCCACAACCTGCCCCAGCACGAGCGAGCCGACGATCGCGAGCCCGACGAGGCGACTCGCCGGACCGCCGTAGCCGACGATCCGGACCGCGGACACGAGCACGGCGGTCCCCACCACGACGAGGGGGCCGACCGAGGCGAGCATGACCCACTGCCCGGTGGGCATCACCCAGATGCCGCACCCGGCCACCACCATCAGCGCGAAGCCGACGGGGATGACGGCGGTGCTGCCTCGGTACCCGATCGCGACACCACAGACAGCCGCGACGAGGAACAGCACCGTGATCGTTCCGGCCACGCCTTTGTCGGCGCCGGCGACACTCACCGCGAACATTGCCGTTGCGGGGACCACCCACGACACCGCGCTGACGGCGATGTACGAGAGCCGGGCGGACGATTCGGGGACGAGCTTCGCCGTGAGCATCCATCCGGCCACCACTGCCGCCGTGGCCGTGACGACGATCGGGCGCAGCCACACCAACGACAGCTGTGGAGAGAACCCGAGGACTGCCGTGACGAGGGCGGCGCCAGACGCCAGCAGCAGGAGTGCCCACCAGGACGCCTGCCACGACGCCCACGTCGGATCCGGGACCGGTACCGGCTCCACGAGCATCGTCAGCAGGCTCCAGGAGACGATCAGCACCGCCACCACCGCGAGGAGCGACGTCTGCGGATGGGCCAGGAGGCCGGAGACCGAACCTGCCGCCCGGCCCGCCAGGGCAGTAGCCAGCAGCGGCCAGACCACGACCAGAGGACCTGCCCACGCCGTGAGCGTGAGCGCCGCCCACGCCGCGGGGAGTGTCGACACCACCGCGACGGCACCGGCGAGAAGGGCTCCGACCGACAGGCCGCAGACGAGGATCACCGCCGTGAGCTCCGCGCTGCCGCTCACGTGATGGCCGAGCGAAAGGCCGAAGACGGCCGCAACCGCGCCCAGTGAGAGGAACGGCCCCGAGCCCACGCGGTCGCCCGAGGCCAGCGCGACGGCTGCCGTGGCGACCGCCCCCAGCGCGCCGACGCCCACCCAACCGACGAAGTGAGCGTCGAGCTCCGTCAGGGCGGTGGTCCACCTGGCCACGGCGACGACGTTCAGCATGCAGGTGGCGGCGAGGACCGAGGCCAGCAGGGCGACCGGCGGCGCCAGCCAGCGACGGGTCCTCTCGACCGGGTCCACCGGCGCGGGGACGGCCTGCGCCTCCGCCACCGGCTCAGGCCTCGAGAACGACGGGGATGATCATCGGCCTGCGGCGGTGGGCCGAGTTGACCCACCGCCCCGTCGTACGCCGGATCACCTGCTGCAGCTGGTACGGGTCGTCGTTGCCGTCGTTGATGGCGGCCGCGAGGGCCTCCTCGATGAGCGGCCGGACCTCGCGGAAGACGCTCTCGTCCTCGACGAAGCCGCGCGCGTGGATCTCGGGGCCGGCGACGATCTTGCCGGCCGCCTTGTCCATCACCACCATGACGGAGATGAAGCCCTCCTCGCCGAGGATGCGGCGGTCCTTCAGGTCGCTCTCGGTGATGTCGCCGACCGACGACCCGTCGACGAACACGTACCCGCACTCGACCTTCCCGCTGATCCTCGCCACCTTGTCCACGAGGTCGACGACGACCCCGTCCTCGGCGACCACGACCCGATCACGGGGTACGCCGGTCTGTACCGCGAGAGCGGCGTTGGCGACGAGGTGGCGGGCCTCGCCGTGTACGGGCATCACGTTGCGGGGCCCGACGATGTTGTAGCAGTAGAGGAGCTCGCCCGCGCTGGCGTGGCCCGACACGTGCACCATCGCGTTCGCCTTGTGGACGACGTTCGCTCCCAGCCGGGTGAGACCGTTGATGACCTTGTAGACGGAGTTCTCGTTGCCGGGGATCAGGCTGGACGCGAGCACGACGGTGTCACCGGGCTCGACGTGGATCCGGTCGTGGTTGCGGTGGGCGATCCGCGCCAGCGCCGACAGCGGCTCGCCCTGCGACCCGGTCGAGATGATCACGACCTCGTCGGGCGCGTACTTCCCGAGCTCCCGCATGTCGACGAGCGTGTCGGGCGGGACCCGCAGATAGCCGAGCTCGCGGGCGATGCCCATGTTGCGCACCATCGACCGCCCGACGTACGCGACCTTCCGCCCCTGCGACACGGCGGCGTCCATGACCTGCTGGACCCGGTGCACGTGCGAGGCGAAGCATGCCACGATGATGCGCTGGCGGCTGTGCGAGAAGACGCTCTCGAGCACCGGCGCGATGTCCTTCTCCGACGTCGTGAATCCGGGCACCTCGGCGTTGGTCGAGTCGACGAGGAACAGGTCGACACCCTCTGCACCGAGCCGAGCGAGCGCCCGCAGGTCGGTGATGCGCCCGTCGAGCGGGAGCTGGTCCATCTTGAAGTCGCCGGTGTGCAGGAGCAGGCCCGCCCCCGTGCGGATGGCGACCGCCAGCGCGTCGGGGATCGAGTGGTTGACGGCGATGAACTCGAGGTCGAACGGCCCGAACGTGATCCGGTCGCCCTCCTTCACCTGGTGCTTCGGCGCCCGCGTCTGCCGGTGCTCGCGCAGCTTCCCCTCCAGGAGCGCAAGCGTCAGCTTCGAGCCGACGAGAGGCAGATCGGGGCGCTCCCGCAGCAGGTAGGGGACGGCGCCGATGTGGTCCTCGTGGCCGTGGGTCAGCACGACCGCCTCCACGCGGTCGAGGCGGCGCCGGATCGGCTCGAAGTCGGGCAGGATGAGGTCGACCCCGGGCTGCGTCTCGTCGGGGAACAAGACGCCGCAGTCGACGATGAGCAGCCGCCCGCGATGCTCCAGCACCGTCATGTTGCGCCCGACCTCGCCGAGCCCTCCGAGCGGCAGGACCCGAAGACCGTTGGCCGGGAGCTCGGGGGGTGCCGTCAGCTCGGGGTGCGGATGGCTCATCGGGTGGCGTCCTCCATCAGGCGGGCCGAGGCGAGACCGCGTCGCAGGTCGGCGACCTGGGCGTCCGTGGCCGGTAGATGCGGTGCCCGCACGTGTCGGTTGGGGAGCACGCCGAGCAGCTCCAGGGCTGCCTTCGCCATGACGAGGCCCGGCGCGCGGGTCATGACGGCGTCGATCGCGGGGAGCAGGGAGCGGTCGATCTCGCGGGCGTACTCGAGGTCACCCTTGTCGACGGCGGCGAGGAGCTCGGCGAGCCGCTGCCCGGCGACGTGGCCGACGACGGACACCATCCCGACGGCGCCGATCGCGAGCCAGGGCAGGTTCAACGCGTCGTCACCGCTGTAGACCGCCAGGTCGGTCGAGCGCAGCAGCCAGCTACCGGCGTACAGGTCGCCACTAGCCTCCTTGACGGCCACGATGCGGTCGTGCTCGGCCGCCCTGGCGAGCGTGTCGGCGGCGAGCTTGACGCCGGTACGGCCGGGGATGTCGTACATCATCACCGGCAGGCCGGTCGAGTCGGCCACCGTGCGGAAGTGCGCGAGGATGCCGTCCTGAGCGGGTTTGCTGTAGTACGGCGTCACCACCAGCAGCCCGTGCGCGCCGGCGGACTCCGCGTTGCGGGCCAGCAGTACCGAGTGCGCCGTGTCGTTGGTGCCGGCCCCGGCCACGATGCTCGCCCGGTGACCCACGGCGTCGACGACCACCCGCAGGAGATCCCGCTGTTCGTCGGGGTCGACGGTCGGCGACTCTCCCGTCGTGCCGGAGACGACCAGGCCGTCGTGGCCGGAGTCGACGAGGTGGGTGGCGAGGCGGCCGGCCGCGTCGAGGTCGAGCCTTCCCTCGTCGTCGAAGGGGGTCACCATCGCCGTCATGACGCGGCCGAACGGAACGGTACTCGCCGAGCTCATGACTCGAGGCTACCGGTCGGGCCCGTCTGCACCGGGGACCTGCGTGCGTGCGGCGGCCGACCCGGATCGAAGCGCAGCACGCTCGGGACCTGCACAGCAGCAGGTTGGCGGACGGGGCCGAGGGTGGAGATGGTCCACAGACATGGGGGAGCGCCGTTACTGTCCGCTCGGGGGTCCGGGCAGTAACGGCGCTTCAGAACGTATATCGGAGCCGGTGGCCGTTGTGTTACAGAGAATCGATGATTTTTTTTTCATCGATCCGCGCCGGCCGCGACGGCGGTCACGGAGCGACACGGCCGTTGTTCTCGAACGCCGCGTGCGTGACCGGCATCAACGACGCCCACTCCGTCTCCATGCGCTCGGCGACCATCTCGATCTCGCGCTGCGGGAACGACTTGAAGTGCGCGTCGTCGCGCTTGGTGCGCAGCGAGAGGAAGTTCATGAGCGACCGGGCGTTCATCGT
>JAWWPH010000347.1:0-3480 GCA_033850875.1 Nocardioidaceae bacterium
CGGCAGGAATGTTCGCTCGAGTGGGCGAGAATGTTCGCTCGAGTGGGCGAGAATGTACGGTCGAGGCGGCCAGGACCTTTGTGCAAAGTGCCTGGCCACCGGCGACCGCGCATGTCTGCCCGGTGGACCCGACATTTGCGCCCGGTGGACCCAACATGTGCGCCCGGTCGAGGCGACATCTGCGCCCGGTCGGCGGGGCAGGAGTCGCACGTCACACGGGCCTGGACCCGCATCGGTCCTGCGTACAGCGCCGGTGCCGTAGACTGGACGACGTCGGCCCACACAGTTCTGCCTTGGGCCTGACCTGCAGTCGACCACCACGCGCCGCGGAGTGATCAACCCGCGCCGGGCAGGACGACCCTCTACGTTCGGAGTTCCCTATGGCGGCCCGCCGCCCCCACACCACACGTGTGTCCGCTTCTCGACCAACAACCTCGACCATCCCCTCAATCACCCCCTCCCCGACTCCTGCACCCGCCGTTGCCGGTGGGTCCTTCCGCGAGCTCGGCGTGCCCGAGACCGTGGTCCAGGCGCTCGCCAAGACGGGCATCACCACGCCGTTCCCGATCCAGACCGCGACGCTGCCCGACTCGTTGTCGGGACGAGACGTCCTCGGACGCGGTCGTACCGGCTCGGGCAAGACGCTCGCCTTCGTACTTCCCATCCTCGTGCGTTTGGCGTCGTCGACGTCCCCGCGCCGACCCAACCGGCCACGCGCGCTGGTGCTGGCTCCGACGCGTGAGCTCGCCACCCAGATCGAAGCCGTGATGGCGCCGATCGCGAGGGCGCTCTCCCTGCGCACGCTGACCGTCTTCGGCGGCGTCGGGCCCGGCCCGCAGATCTCCGGCCTCCGCTCGGGCGTCGACGTCGTCGTCGCCTGTCCTGGCCGGCTCGCCGACCATGTCGGGACGGGCCACGCCAACCTCGACGCTGTGGAGATCACCGTGCTCGACGAGGCCGACCACATGGCCGACCTCGGCTTCCTGCCGGTCGTACGCCGCCTCCTCGATAAGACCCCGGCCCGCGGGCAGCGGATGCTCTTCTCGGCCACCCTCGACTCCGGCGTCGACGTCCTGGTCAAGCGCTACCTCACGAACCCGGTCACGCACAGCGTGGACTCGGCCAACTCGCCTGTCGTGGAGATGGCGCACCACGTGCTCCATGTCAGCTCCGACTCCCGGCTGCCCGTCCTGGTCGACCTCGCCTCGGCACCCGGCCGCACGCTGGTCTTCACCCGTACCAAGCACGGGGCCAAGCAGCTCGCGCGCAAGCTGACGGCCGCGGGCGTCCCCTCGGTCGACCTGCACGGCAACCTGTCGCAGAACGCGAGATCCCGTAACCTCAGCGCTTTCGCCGACGGCTCGGCCAAGACGATGGTCGCCACCGACATCGCCGCACGTGGCATCCATGTCGACGACATCGGCCTCGTCGTCCACGCCGACCCGCCCATCGAGCACAAGGCGTACCTGCACCGTTCCGGACGTACGGCACGCGCCGGGGCCTCGGGCACGGTCGTCACGCTGATGACGGACGCCCAGGTGTCGGATGTTCGCATCCTCACCCGGAAGGCGGGCATCGCACCGACCGTCACGCGCCTGTCGGCCGGACACCCGCTGCTCGCCGAGATCGCGCCGGGCGAGCGGCTGCTCGTCGCTCCGTCGGCGTCGGCCACCGCACTCGCCTCGGCCGGACGCGACTCGGCGCAGCGCTCACAGCGCGGGCGTTCCTCGCAGCCTCGCCGTGCGCGCGGCGGCCACGCGTCCAGCGGCTCACGTCCCGCGGCGCCGAACCGTGCGGCCGCCGGTCGCTCGTCCTCGGCCCGACAGGGTGCAAACCGCAGCGGGTCGAGCCGGGCTCCGTCGAGCGCGGCCGCGTTCTCGGCCGGTGGCAGCGGTGGGCGTCGGCGCTCCGGGCGCTGACTCCTGGCGCGCCCCTGTAGCCGCACCACGAGCGCTCCGGTAATCCCGGTGCCCCGCGTCGGTGCGGTTTGAGAGACTGAGGCCATGTCCCCACACGTGGTCTCCGTCAATGTCGGCACGCCTGTAGACGCCCCATGGGTCGGCAGCCCCTTCCGGACGTCGATCAGCAAGCACCGGGTCGACGGCCGCATCGATGTCGGGACGCTCGGCATCGAAGGAGACCAGGTCTCCGACACCAAGGACCACGGGGGCCCTCACCAGGCCGTCTACGCGTTCGCCCGGGAGGACCTCGACCTGTGGGCCGGACGTCTCGGCAAGGAGATCCCGGACGGACACTTCGGGGAGAACCTCACGACCGAGGGCATCGACGTCAACGAGGCCCTGGTAGGCGAGCGTTGGAAGGTCGGGACCGCGGTCTTCGAGGTGGCCGAGGTACGCATCCCGTGCCACACGTTCTCGGAGTGGATGAGCCGCACCGGCTACGACGCCGACAAGTGGATCAAGCGGTTCACCGCGGAGGGTCGACCCGGGCCGTACCTCCGGGTCGTCCAACCCGGACAGATCGCCGCCGGTGACGAGCTGAGCGTCGTGCACAAGCCGGACCACGACGTCACCGTGACCACGATGTTCCGGGCGTTCACGACCGACCGCGCCCTGCTGCCTCGCCTGCTCGACGTGGGTGACGCCCTCGCGCCCGACACGCGCGACGCGGTCGAGAAGTATGCCGCTCGCATCTGATCCAGGGCGTTGCGCGTCGCTGCTGGACGACCCGCCGGTCTCCGCTATCCCTACGCTGGGCTAGGGCCGTGCTCTACGGTCGACATATGGACCACGAGGGCGCGTCGACCCCGCTGGACGAGCGTCCCCGGTCGGTCGGGCGTATGTTCTTCGACCGGGTCGCCGCCAC
Organism: Nocardioidaceae bacterium; assembly: GCA_033850875.1. Lineage (GTDB taxonomy): Bacteria > Actinomycetota > Actinomycetes > Propionibacteriales > Nocardioidaceae > DASQEH01. The sequence continues at coordinate 2,827 of JAWWPH010000347.1, forward strand.
GCCGGACCGGCTCGCCTACAGCTTCCCGGTGCACGACATCTGGCACGAGGTCAGCTGGCGGCAGACCGCAGACCGCGTCGTCAGGCTCGCGGCCGGCCTGATCAGCCTCGGGATCGAACCGGAGCAGCGCGTGGCGATCGCGGCGGGCACCCGCTACGAGTGGATCCTCGCCGACCTCGCCGTCATGTCGGCGGGTGCCGCCACCACCACGGTCTACCCCTCCTCGATGGCGTCCGACGTCGCGTACATCATCGGCGACTCCGGCTCGCGGGTCGTGTTCGCCGAGGACGACCTCCAGGTCGCCAAGCTCCGCGAGAGCCGTGCCGACCTTCCCGACGTGCGCCGGGTGGTGACCTTCGACGGAACGCCCGACGGTGACTGGGTCATCGGCCTCGACGATCTCGAGCAGCTCGGTGAGCGGCTCCTCGCCGAGTGCCCTGAGGCGGTGCAGCGCCGCGTCGACGGCTCGCAACCCGATCACCTGGCCACGGTGGTGTACACCTCGGGCACCACAGGCCGACCCAAGGGTGTCCGACTGCCGCACAGCGCCTGGACGTACGAGGGCGCGGCCGTCGAGGGGCTGGACATCCTGTCCGGCGACGACGTGCAGTACCTATGGCTGCCGTTGGCACACGTCTTCGGGAAGGTCCTGCT
>JAWWPH010000362.1:0-4108 GCA_033850875.1 Nocardioidaceae bacterium
CGCAAGTGCCCGTGGAACGGATCTGTCCTGTTGGTCCCAGCTGTCCGGGGCCGACCGGTTGGCCCGGTCCGCGGTAAGCATCCAGCCCGGCGGTGTAGCCGGAGCCCGCCTGGTGCGAAGGTTGCGGATACTGCGGTGCGAAGCCCGGCGGTGCCCCAGCGACTGCAGGCGCCGGATATGCGTACTGCGGCGGCGGGGGAGGTCCTGAGTAGTTCGTCCCTGGCCCTGCGCCGGTGGGTGGTGGAGCAAGGTGGGGGGTGGGCGTCCCCGGTGCTGCGGGAGTGGGCTCGGATTGGTCTGACACTGGAACTCCTGACAGGCATGGTCCTGCACCCTCGGGACGAGGATCGCCACTGACGACTACACGCTGTCAGACACGGTTACGCTGCGTGGCGCTTTGTTTCTGTCTGGGCGATGTCGGACCGTTCGATGAGCGTGCGGCGCCGAACGGCGACGCCATAGGGCATCCACTCGTCAAGCGTCGCTCAGCAGTGCGCCTTGGCGGCGGCGAGCCTCAGAGGAGAGGCACCCTGGACGTAGGTGACGCAGTCGATGGTCCCCTGGAACTGGTCGGTGACGCCGGCACCGGCGGTCTTCGACGCGACGCGGAGTGGCCGCGAGCTGACGATCGAACCGACGCTTCCCCCCACCCGAGTCTGCTTGCCGTCGACGCGGATGCCGTACGCGGAGGCGGCCCGCCAGCAGATCACCGTGTGCCACCGTCCGTTGTCGAGTGCCGTGCCGGTGCGGTCGAGCACCGAACGATGCCCCCGCGTCCCGGAGAAACGGCATCGCGCGACCGTGTGTCCCCCGCTGCGGATGACCTCCATCTTCCACTGACCGCGGTCGTCGAAGAGCCCCTTCTGGACGACGTTCGGCGAGTAGCCGCCGCTCGCCGGGACGGACTGCGCCCTCAGGGTGACACCGACCGCGAACGGTGCGGTGCCGGGATTGAACGACGATCCGCTACGGACGGCGCCGCCGGCGGGACGGCCGTTCCAGCGAAAATGGACGGCGCGGCCCACCGCGCCCCTCACGTTCGTCCAGGCACCGAACAGGCGCAGGTTCGCCCGCCCGGCGCGGTCGACGACGACACCGTGGGACGGGGTCATGTTCCACTGGGCCCGGACGGTGGCAGCGCCCGCCAGCGCCGTCGGACCCGAGGTCGCGACGACGACAGCCGTCAGCACGCAGCAGACTCGTCGCATCGGTCACTCCTCGGGCGGTCGGGTCGGGCAGGCGTCCGGAAGGATAGCCCGACCTATACAAATCCCGCTACCGAGTCCCGTGCTCGGAGGAGATCGGTGTACCCGGGCCGTCGAGGGCCTGCGCCAGCACCGTGCCGGCATCGATACCGCGGATGGAGGCATCGAGGATCGAGATGGTGTGGGCGACGGGCAGCCGGTGCCCCATCCGGTCGAGCGTGGTCGCCACCTGCATCCAGCAGCCAGGGTTGGCGGTCACCATGATGTCGGCGCCCGAGTCGAGCACGGCCCGTGCCTTGCGCTCCCCCAGCTCACGCGCTGGCTCCGGGTGCAGCAGGTTGTACACACCAGCGCTGCCGCAGCAGATCTCCGCCTCGACCAGCGCCTTCATCTCGATGCCGGGGATCGCCCCGAGCAGCGCACGCGGCTGGTCGCGGACCCCCTGCGCGTGCGCGAGGTGGCAGGCGTCCTGATAGGCAACCGTCATCGGCAAGGGGTGGCGCGGGGCGACCGGGCCGAGCTCGGCCAGCAGCTCGCTGACGTCGCGGACCTTCGCCGACAGAGCCTCAGCCCGCTCGGGCCAGCCACCGGGCTCGTCACGAAGGAGGTGCCCGTACTCCTTCAGCGTCGAGCCGCAGCCGGCGGCGTTGACGACGACGGTGTCGACCTCTGCCTCCTCGAAGACCTCGATGGCGTGCCGGGCGAAGCGGATCGCCTCCTGCTCCCGGCCACCGTGGTACGACAGTGCCCCGCAGCAGCCCTGACGCCTCGGCACGACGACGTCGCAGCCCTCGGCGACGAGCACCCGCAGGGTGGCCTCGTTCACATCGGGGAAGAAGGCGCCCTGGACGCAGCCGGTCAGCAGGCCCACGACGCCTCGGCGCGTCCCCTCGGCGGCGCTTCGCTCAGGCAGCGGCCGCATCGGCCCCAGCCGGGGGGCGAGCGACTCCATCGCCCGCAACGGCCCGGGAAGCCGGCCCAGCACGCCGGTCCGGGCCAGCAGGCGGCCCAGCCCGGACGCCTGGTAGGCGCGCAGCGGCCCGCGTACCGCGCGCAGCCGCCGGGGGTACGGGAACACCGCGTAGATCGCCGACCTCAGCACCTGTTCGGGGCGCGACCGCGGGAAGCGCCGCTCGATCTGACCGCGGGCGGCATCGATGAGCTTGTCGTACTGGACCCCGGACGGGCAGGCGGTCACGCAGGCCATGCAGCCTAGGCACTGGTCGAGGTGTCGGACCGAGGAGTCGGTCAACGGCTCGCCCTGCAGCGCCATGTTCATGATGTCGATGCGGCCGCGTGGGCTGTCCATCTCCTCGCCCCACAAGACGTACGTCGGGCAGGTCGGCAGGCAGAAGCCGCAGTGCACGCAGTCACCGACGAGGGCGGCGTCCGGCGGATGGTGCGCATCGAACGCGGGCGCGAGCGAGCCTCCTGTGCCGCCCCCCTGCAAGGGGACGGTCGCCTCACCGGCGCTGGCTGCGATGGGACCACCCTGTCCCAGATCGAGAGGTCGCCGCGCACCGATCGCCTCGGCAGCGGCCACCGCGGAGGAACTGGCCGCGCCGGTCGGCGTACCGGGAGGCAGGTCGTCGTACGTGGCCTCGACCGGTGGCGCCTCGGGTCGTGCGCGTTCGGTGGTCATCGGTGCGGCACCTCACATTCCGCCGACGAAGCGGCCCGGCGACAGCCGGCCGTCGGGATCGAACTGCCCCTTCACGCGCCGCATCAGGTCGAGGGAGTCCCCGACCGGACCCCAGTGGTCGAGGTCCGCCCCCACCTCGTCGGGTGCGCTCAGCACGACCGCGGTCCCGTCGAAGGGCGCGATCGCGGCTCGGAGCTCGCCGAGCTCCGCCGCTCCCGCCGATGCCCCGAGCCCGGCGTACATGACGCCGCTGCAGGCCGAGGAGACGACCGACGCGCCGGTCGGAAGGCTGTGCAGCACCTGTGACAGGGCCGCCGGTACGTGGGCGATACGGACGACCAGCCCGTCGTGGGGCCGTTCACCGAAGTCGTCGCGGAGCTCGTCCGCCACCTCGCCCCCGGAGACCAACTCCACGAGATGCGCGGCCTGAGCCTCCACCGACTCCTGGATCGCCTCGAAGACGACGACCATGCGCATCGGGCCTGCCGCCGGGCCGGTGAGCTCGACGGCCGACGGCGTGAGCGTGCTGCGGGCGACTCGCAGCGCCAGCCGGCCGGCCTCGTCGGGGTCGGCCACCTCGCGTTCGACGACGCGGGCCGCACGCGGCAGCGGGTGCAGCCGCCAGGTGGTCGAGACAAGCACGCCCAGGCTCCCGTGCGCGCCCGTGTAGAGCTTGCCGAGGTCGTACCCGGCGACGTTCTTCACCACCTTGCCGCCGGACTTGGCCGTCGTGCCGTCGGCCAGCACCACGGTCACCCCGATCAGCAGGTCCCGCGCTGTTCCGTAGCGCAGCCGGCGCGGGCCGGACGCGTTGGCCGACACGATGCCGCCGAGGGTCGCACCGGGCTCCGGCGGGTCGAGCGCGAGCATCTGGCGGTGCTCTGCGAGACGCTCCTGCAGGGCGTCGAGCCGTACCCCCGCCTCGGCGACCACGACGAGGTCGCCCGCGGTGTGCTCGACGATCCGGTCGAGGCCGGCGGTCTCCAGGACCAGGTCGCAGGAGCGCGGAGGCGGGCACCAGCCCAGCTTCGAGCGCCCGCCGACGGGCACCACCGTCGTACCGCTGCCGGCCCCCGACCGCAGCAGCTCCGCCACCTCGGCGGCGTCGTGCGGCCGAGCCACCTCGCGCGGGACCACTCCGGCGACCGCATCGGCGGCCGCGCCGGGACGGGTGGTGGCCTCGACCGTCGTCATGTCAGAAGACGTCCCCCAGGCCAGCCGCCTGTACGGGGTGTACGCCGGTTCGCGGACCGGGCCGCTC
>JAWWPH010000420.1:0-7813 GCA_033850875.1 Nocardioidaceae bacterium
CGGTGCAGCTTCACGACCTCCGCCGAGTTGAGGACCGTCGCGCCGTAGGTCGCAGCGGTGCGCGCGACCATCAGCGTGTGGCGGGCGTCGTCGGCCTGGGCGTCGTAGTACATCAGCGCGCCGGTGAGCGCGCTGCGCTTGAGGGCAGGCACCTTGCGGAGTGCTCCGCCGCGGGTGAAGTGCCGGTGGTGCGGCACCGAGCGGTTGAACCCGCTCATCAGGTCGTACAACGTCATCCCGGAGCCGACGTACGGACGCTCCCAGATGCGGTGCCGCAGCGGGTACAGGAACGAGACCGGCTTCACCAGGTGAGGGGCGATCCGCGTCAGCATGAGCTCGCGCTCGTGCAGGGCCTCGCGGACCAAGCCGAAGTTGAGCTGCTCGAGGTAGCGCAGGCCGCCGTGGAAGAGCTTCGACGAACGAGACGACGTACCCGAGGCGAAGTCGCGCGCCTCGACCATCGCAACGGAAAGACCGCGGGTCGCCGCGTCGAGTGCCGCTCCGCTTCCGGTGACGCCACCGCCGACGACGAGGACGTCGAACTTGGTGGAAGCCAGCTTCTCCCAGGCTTGGGCGCGAAAGGCACTGTCGAGTCGGGCGGGAACTGGCATGAAGCACCTTCCGGTTGCGTATGACGAGTAATCCGGGAATCGCAGTTGCGATTCGTTGACCTCAGAATATGGGCACCCCTAGGGTGCAGACGATAGCCATACCTACGCCGTCGGGCTCGACTCGACCGCACAAGCCTGGGAGGGCCACCTGTGAGCTTCGGAGATATCTTCCTCAGCGAGACGATGGGCTCGGCGATGCTGCTGCTCCTCGGATGCGGCGTCGTCGCCAACGCCGTTCTCGTCAAGACGAACGGCTTCAACGGCGGATTCCTGATGATCAACTTCGGCTGGGGTATCGCCGTCTTCGTCGGTGTCTACGTCGGCTGGAAGAGCGGCGCCCACCTGAACCCTGCGGTGACCGTCGGCCTGCTGGCATCCGGGAACGGTCTCGGTGGCTTCAGCCATGTCATCGCCTACTTCCTCGGTGAAGCGGTCGGGGCCTTCATCGGTGCTTGCCTCGCGTGGGCCGCGTACCGGGACCACTTCGACGACCCGGAGACCGAGGTTCCCAACAAGCTCGGTGTCTTCTCCACCGGCCCCGGCATCAACAGCCCGATCTGGAACGTCACGACCGAGGCCATCGGCACCTTCGTGCTGGTGTTCTGGATCCTCGCGTCCGGTCACACCCCGGCGCAGATCGGGCCGCTCGGCGTTGCTTTGGTCGTCGTCGGTATCGGTGCCTCACTCGGTGGACCCACGGGGTACGCCATCAACCCGACGCGTGACCTGATGCCCCGCATCGCCCACGCCGTGCTGCCGATCCGGAACAAGGGCGGCAGCAACTGGGGCTACGCCTGGGTGCCGGTCGTGGGACCACTCATCGGTGCCGTCATCGCCGGTGTGCTCGCCAACATCGTCAACTTCGTCTAACTACTAGGAGCTGTTCACAGACATGACGCAGTACATCGCCTCAATCGACCAGGGCACCACGAGCACGCGGTGCATCATCTTCGATCACTCGGGATCGATCGTCGCCTCAGAGCAGAAAGAGCACGAGCAGATCTTTCCCCGTGCGGGGTGGGTGGAGCACAACGGCAAGGAGATCTGGGACAACACCCTCGAGGTCGTCGAAGGCGCTCTGAAGAACGCCAACCTCGAAGCGTCCGATATCGACGCCATCGGCATCACCAACCAGCGCGAGACGGCGATGGTCTGGGACAAGACCACCGGCGAGCCGGTGTACAACGCGATCGTCTGGCAGGACACCCGGACGCAGGCGATCTGTGACGAGCTGGCCGGTCTCGGCGGCGGCGCGGACCGGTACAAGGCCAAGGTGGGTTTGCCGCTCGCGACGTACTTCTCCGGGCCGAAGATCCGCTGGATCCTCGACAACGTCGATGGTGCACGGGACAAGGCGGAGGCCGGGGACCTGCTCTTCGGGAACACCGACGCCTGGCTCGTCTGGAACCTCACCGGAGGTGTCGACGGCGGTGTCCACATCACCGACGTCACCAACGCCAGTCGCACGATGCTGATGGACCTGTCGTCGCTGTCGTGGGACGAAGAGATCGCCGGCGAGATGAAGATCCCTGTCTCGATGCTGCCGGAGATCAAGTCGTCGTCGGAGGTGTACGGCGACTGCAAGGCCGGCGTCTTGTCCGGCAAGCCGGTCGCCGGGATCCTCGGCGACCAGCAGGCCGCCACGTTCGGTCAGGCATGCCTCGAGATCGGTACCGCGAAGAACACGTACGGCACCGGGAACTTCATGCTGCTCAACACCGGTGAGGAGCAGGTCCCCAGCGAGAACGGGCTGCTGACGACCGTGTGCTACAAGATCGGCGACAACAAGCCGATCTACGCACTCGAAGGCTCCATCGCCGTCAGCGGGTCGCTCGTGCAGTGGCTGCGCGACAACCTCGGCATGATCTCGTCGGCTCCCGAGATCGAGGACCTCGCGAAGACGGTCGACGACAACGGCGGCGCCTACTTCGTGCCCGCCTTCTCGGGTCTGTTCGCGCCGCACTGGCGCTCGGACGCGCGCGGTGCGCTGGTCGGCCTGACCCGGTACGTCAACAAGGGCCACATCGCGCGGGCGGTGCTGGAGGCCACGGCCTTCCAGTCCAAGGAGGTGCTCGACGCCATGAACGCCGACTCCGGGGTTCCGCTGAAGGAGCTGCGGGTCGACGGCGGCATGGTCGCCAACGAGACCCTGATGCAGTTCCAGGCCGACATCCTCGATGTCGACGTCGTACGCCCGAAGGTCGCCGAGACCACGGCGCTCGGCGCGGCGTACGCGGCCGGCCTCGCGGTCGGGTTCTGGGAGAGTGAGGACGACATCCGCCAGAACTGGGGCGAGGACAAGCGCTGGACCCCGTCGATGGACGCCAAGGAGCGCGACAGGCAGTACCGCAACTGGAAGAAGGCCGTCACGAAGACCCTCGACTGGGTCGACGAGGACGTCAGCTGACCGAGGCGCCGCACTCGCTCGTATGGCTGGGGATTCGTCCGGGTGCTCCGGGCGGATTCTCAGCCATACGTGTTGAATGGGGCATCAGCCGTCGGAGGTCACCCGCCTTCGAGGTCGCACACCGGGAGGGATCGGACGCATGTCGCAGGTCGTGCAGGGAGTCATCGCGCGGGAGAAGGGGAAGCCGGTCGAACTCGTCGACGTCGTGGTCCCCGACCCCGGTCCGGGCGAGGCAGTGGTGGCCGTCCACGCCTGTGGGGTCTGCCACACCGACCTGCACTACCGTGAGGGTGGCATCGGTCAGGACTTCCCGTACCTGCTCGGCCACGAGGCGGCCGGGGTGGTCGAGTCCGTCGGTGCCGGAGTCACGGCGGTAGCTCCCGGCGACTACGTCATCCTCAACTGGCGCGCCGTCTGCGGACAGTGCCGCGCCTGCAGTGCGGGACGCCCGTGGTACTGCTTCGACACGCACAACGCCGCGCAGAAGATGACGCTGGAGGACGGTACCGAGCTGTCGCCGGCGCTCGGCATCGGGGCCTTCGCCGCCAAGACCCTCGTCCACTCGGGGCAGTGCACGAAGGTCGACCCGGCGGCGCCCGCGACGGTCGCCGGGCTGCTCGGGTGCGGAGTCATGGCCGGGCTCGGAGCCGCCATCAACACGGGCGGAGTCGGGCGTGGCGACTCCGTCGCCGTGATCGGGTGCGGCGGCGTGGGCGCGGCGGCGATCGCCGGCGCGAGACTTGCAGGAGCGTCGAAGATCATCGCCGTCGACATCGACCCCCGCAAGCTGCAGAAGGCCACCGAGCTTGGGGCCACGCATACCGTCAACGGCAAGGAAGGCGATGTGGTCGAGGCGATCCAGGAGTCGACGGGCGGGTTCGGTGCCGACGTGGTCATCGACGCCGTGGGCCGGCCCGAGACCTGGAAGCAGGCGTTCTACGGCCGGGACCTCGCCGGGACCGTCGTACTCGTCGGAGTCCCCACCCCCGAGATGACCGTGGAGCTGCCGCTGCTCGACATCTTCGGTCGCGGCGGGTCGCTGAAGTCGTCCTGGTACGGCGACTGCCTGCCCAGCCGGGACTTCCCGATGCTCATCGACTTGTACCTGCAAGGCCGGCTGCCGTTGGACGCCTTCGTCTCCGAGACCATCGGCATCGGTGACGTCGAGGCCGCGTTCGACAAGATGCAGGCGGGCGACGTGCTGCGCTCGGTCGTCGTCTTGTGAGCGAGCTCCGCATCGACCACGGGGTCACCAGTGGCACGTTCAGCCTCGACGGCGAGACGTTCGACGTCGACAACAACGTGTGGGTCGTCGGCGACGACGAGGAGTGCGTGGTCATCGACGCGCCCCACAGCGTCGACGGCATCCTCGCGGTCGTGGGCGACAGGCGAGTACTGGCGATCGTGTGCACCCATGCCCACGACGACCATGTACGGGTCGCACCGGCAGTGGCCGAACGCGTCTCGGCGCCGGTCCTGCTCCACAGCGACGACCTGCCCCTGTGGGCGCTCACGCATCCCGACGTCGCCCCCGATGCCGCCCTCATCGAGGGCAAGCCCGTGACGGTGGCCGGGTCCGACCTCGAGGTGCTCCACACGCCGGGTCACTCTCCGGGAGGAGTCTGTCTGTACTCGTCGGCTCTGGGCGTGGTCTTCACCGGTGACACCCTCTTCCGCGGCGGCCCGGGCGCGACCGGCAGGAGCTTCTCCGACTACGACACGCTGGCGACGAGCATCCGCACGAAGCTGTTCGCCCTCCCGAGGGACACCGTCGTGCACACCGGGCACGGCGAGTCGACCACGATCGGCGACGAGCTGTTCTGAGCAGGTCGGCGAGGAGCGGTCAGCCGCCGAGGCTCACGCCGCACTCGGCCTTGGCTTCAGCGGTGATGCGGGTCGCCGCCGCCTGGAAGCCCGAGCCCTGCATCGACTTCGTGAGCTGCCTGCCGAGCCTTGCCATGTCCTGTGCTGTCACGCCCTTGGGAAGGTGACCGGACCCCAGGTTCTGCAGGTCGTTGAACGACAGGCCGGCGTTGGCCAGGATCTGGTACACCTGCTTGAGGGCGCTCGAGACCGTTGCCCAGTCGGCCTTGACCGCCGCGGGAGCGGCCGCCCCCAATGCGTCGAACTCGTCGGTCACCTGCTTGAACTGGTTGTCGTCCAGACCGGTCAGGTTGAGGGTCTTGAACTTGTCCTTGGCACCCTTCAACGCGGTGCAGTAGGCGGAGGCCGGATCGGACCCGCCACCCGGACTCTCCGAGGAGCCGGCACCGTTGGAGGAGCCGGCGATCGTCGGCGTCGTGCTCGACGTCGTCGTTGACTTCGTGCCGCTCGTCGTCGCCTTCGCGGTGCCGCCGGCAGAGTCGGTCTTGCTCGCACCCCCGCAGGCCGTCGTCGTCACGGACACGGCCATCAGTACGACGGTGGCGAGAACGAGTTTTCTCATGATCGTTCGACGGCTCTCTGCTCCCGAGATGGCTGACGCGCCAGCTGCTGTCCTGAAACCCTCTCACACCGGCGGCGTCCGGTGGGGCACACGGAGCAAGCTGTGACTCTTCGGGAACATCGTGCGGCCGCCGGGACTGTCCCCGCCAGCGACTACGCTGAGCAATCCGGTGCGGGTCAGGAGGTGGTGCGGTGAGGGCTGTACGGCCCCGGGACCTGACCATCGCCATTGCCTGTCTGTGCCTGCTGCTGTCGGCGTGCACGGGCGGGTCGGGTGGCCGGAGCCCCGCCGACGAGGCGGCCGTCGCGGGCGGACACGTCATCCGTAGCTTCGCCGAGGCGTGGCCCAACGCCGATGTCGCCGCCTTCCGCGGCATCGTCGACGAGCCGGCGGTCGCGGCCCACGACATCGCCGCCCACGTAGCCGAGCTGGGCATCACGTCGACCTCCGTCACCCTGCTCGACGACCTCGCGTGTTCCGGGAGCTCCTGCTCGCAACACGCCACGGTCACCCACCGGCTCGCCGGCGTCGGCTCGTGGACCTACGACACCTTGATCAAGGCCGGTCTCAACCAGGGCCAGTGGCTGGTGCAGTGGTCGCCCGGCACGTTCAACCCCGACCTCACCTCGCTCACGACCCTCGTCCTGCATCGCCGGGTTCCGCCGCGGGCGCCCATCCTCGACCGCGACGGAGTGGCGCTCACGCCCGAGCGGGCGATCGTCCGGATCGGCGTACAGCCCAACCGGGTCCGCGCGGCCACCTACGCCGGGCTGACGGAGCTCCTCGACATCAACGCGGCGGCGCTCAAGGAGAGGGTCAAGGCTGCGCAGCCCAACTGGTTCGTGCCCGTCATCGACCTGCGGCGCCACCAGTACACCCCGTTGCATACCCAGCTCCTGCAGCTGCCGGGGATCCTCGTCGACCGGGCCCGGCGTGCGCTCGCCCCTACCGCCGACTGGGGGCGGGCGGTGCTGGGCACGGTAGGCCCGGCGACCGGCGACGCCCTGAAGAGCGCAGGCCCCGACACGGTGGCGACCGACGAGGTGGGGCTGAGCGGGCTGCAGCTGGCCGACCAGCGCAGGCTCGCCGGTCGCCCCGGCGTGCGGATCGACCTCGTCGAGAAGTCGAGCAACGACGTCCTCAACCAGGTGATGGCGAGGCGGCCCCGGCGCGGCCAGCCGCTGGTGACCACGCTCGACCTGCAGGCGCAGAACGCCGCCGAGCTGGCGCTGGCCGGCGCGACCGACACGACGGCTGCCGTCGTCGTCAAGGCCAGTACCGGCGAGGTGCTCGCCGCTGCCAATGCGCCAGGCCCGACCACGTACAACACCGCCTTCATCGGCCAGTACGCGCCCGGCTCCACCTTCAAGGTCGTCACCGCGGCGTCCTTGCTCGGTCATCACGTGGTTTCGCCGCGCACGCCCGTCTCGTGCCCTGACACCACCGTTGTCGGGGGGAAACGGTTCAAGAACTACGAGACGGGCATCACCGGGCCCCACCCGACCTTCGCCGACGACTTCGCGGCCTCGTGCAACACCACGATGGTCGGTTTCGCCGACGCGCTGTCGGGCCAGGACCTGGCCGCGACCGCCACGCAGCTGGGGATCGGCGCCACGTGGCGGCTCGGCCTTCCGGCGTACAGCGGCTCGGCTCCAGCCGACGACGACCTGGTGACGCGCGCCGCTGACATGATCGGGCAAGGCAAGGTGCTGGCGAGCCCGTTGGCGATGGCGATGGTAGCGGCGGCCGTCGACTCGGGTGTCTCGCGTACCCCCACCCTGCTGCCGCAGCTCGATCCCGGCACCCGGCTGACCGAGCTCGACCCCACCGTCGACGCCCAGCTGCGGCGTCTCATGCGCCTCGTCGTCACGCAGGGGACCGGGTCGACCGTCGACCTTCCCGGGCGGCCCGTTCACGCCAAGACGGGCACCGCCGAGTACCAGGACGGCAACGTCACCCGAACCAACGCCTGGATGATCGGCTACCGCGGTGACATCGCGTTCGCCGTCCTGGTCGCGAACGGGTCGTCGGGAGCCCACGACGCGGGGCCGATCGTCGCGTCGCTGCTCAACGGGCTGCCTCGCAGCCTCTACCGCTGATCGAGCCAGCTGGGCGAGGGGAACCAGCGCGGGCACTCGGTGCGGAACTCGTCCGGCGTCAGCTGTCCCGCTCCGTGCGGTAGGGCTCCGAGCACCGGCAGGCCCGTGAGCCGGGGCAGCTCGGTGAGGTTCGCCTGCTCGGCGAGGCCGGGCGCGTCGGGCACGTCACCGAGCACCACGCCCGCCACCGCGTGTCCCGCGCGGCGTACCGCGTCGACAGTGAGCTCGGTGTGGTTCAGGGTGCCGAGAC
>JAWWPH010000434.1:0-6255 GCA_033850875.1 Nocardioidaceae bacterium
GATCGGCCCGGTGGCACGTGGGTACCGCCGGCCCAGAGGTCGGGAAGGGCGCTTGGTTCGACGACTGACCTGACACGCCGCCGTCCCACCTCCGACCGCAGGACACGTCGGTCAGCGGGGCGGTGTCCGGCGACGCGCTGGCGTCAGCCGACCTGTCGGGCGGCGACCCGGTCCGCGTAGCCACCGGCGCTCTCGTCGGACAGCCAGTCGCCGAACGACTGCCCGGTCTGCTCCTCGAGCAGTCCGATGTCCTCACGGAAGTAGTCGATGAGCTGCGACCGCTCGGCACTCGTGAGGCGGGGCCGGTGCGCGTCGCCCTGACGGTGGAACATCGCGAGCACCGGCTCGGATGCGCGTCGCCACACATGTGGCGGGAACGCCGCGCCGACCCAGGCACCGGCCCTCAGCAGGCGGCCGAAGTGGCGAGTCCGGGGGCTGTCGGGGACGAACGGCCGCGTGTTGTCGCGCGGCACGGTGTCGATCACGCCCTCCTTCACCCCCAGGAAGGTGCAGACTCGGTCGGTCGTCTTCTCCGGGTCGTCGACCAGCTCGCGGTAGCGCAGGGTCATGATCTGGCTCGGGTCGAAGTGCTGGCGCAGGTGTCTGAGCTGCTCGCCGTACTTGCCCAGCTCGATGTAGCGCCAGAACGGCGCCCAGCCGGCGTGGACTCTCTGCCGTTCGCAGGCGCACGCGGACACCACGTCGGCGACCGGCTCGAGCCCGTCGACCCACAGGTGCATCCAGTTGGAGTAGGCGCGGTCCACCGGGTCCCTGAGCACGGCGATCAGCTTGACGTCGGGAATCGCCTCGGCGATGCGCAGATGGGCCTGCTTGTCGAAGAGGTAGAACGGCGTGCTCTCGCCGCACAGGACGTTGTCCGGGATATCGGCGAACAGCCCCGCGTAGTCCTCCCTGCGCCAGATCCACTCCCGCCGGCTGTGAGCGTCGCCGGGACCGACGTACAGCGGGGGCGGCGCGTCGCCGCACATGAAGTACTTGGGCTCTTTGGGCACGCTCAACCGCAGCTGCGGGTGCTGCATCAGGGCGGCATGAAGCGCCGTCGTCCCCGCCTTCGGCGCGCCGACGATGAGGAAGTCGGGGAGCCGCTCGGGTGAGCTGGTATCCGTCACGAGAAGTCCTGGAAGTAAATCTAGTTGGTTAGGCTACTTTACCCAGTTCCGCGGCTGGTACCCAACGATCCCGATCCTGACCTCGACTCGGGGGGGTCGAGGGGACGGTGCAGCTGTGCGGCAACGTCTCGTCGTCGTGCGACTGCGTCATGCCTCCAACTGTGCCACCAACGCCGTCCGGGTCGAGAGGCCAGGATGTCCGGTCGAGAGGGCAAGAAGGTCCGGTCGAGAGGGCAAGGATGTCCGGTTGAGTGGGCAGGGATGTCCGGTCGAGTGGGCAGGGATGTCGGTCGAGCGAGCGGCCAGGTCTTCTGCGGGGCACCGCCGGGATGTCCGCCCAGCAGGGTTTCGGCTCCAACAAGCCAGCCGGATCGGCCGAACAGGTCGTGCGAAACGGCTCCACGGTCCGTCTCAGCCGGTCCGCGGGGCACTTGCGCCCGGTGGGCGGGACATCTCTGCCCACTCGACGCGACGTTTGCGCCCGGTGGGCGGGTTCTCTAACCGGTCGGCGGGGGTGCAGCGCATCAGGTCGCTGGCAGTGACCAGTCGACCGGCTCCCCGCCCTGGCCGACCAGCAGCTCGTTCGCCCGGCTGAAGGGTCGCGACCCGAAGAATCCGCGGGCGGCGGACAGCGGCGAGGGGTGGGCACTCGCGATGACGGGTACTTCGGCAAGCGCAGGGCGCAGCGACTGCGCGTCGCGGCCCCAGAGGATCGCGACCAGCGGGCCACCACGGCGTACCAGCGATGCGATCGCCAGGTCGGTCACCGACTCCCAGCCGCGGCCGCGGTGCGAGCCCGGTACGCCGGCCTGGACGGTCAGAACCCGGTTGAGCAGCAGCACCCCTCGCTCGGACCACGTCGACAGGTCTCCGTGCGAGGGGACCGCCACGCCTGCGTCGTCGGCCAGCTCCCGGTAGATGTTGGCCAGGCTGCGCGGCAACGGACGGACGTCTCGTCCCACCGAGAACGACAAGCCGACCGGATGTCCGGGCGTGGGATAGGGATCCTGGCCGACGATGAGCACCCGGACCCCGGCGAGCGGCCGGGCGAAGGCTCTGAGGATGTGCTCGCCGGCCGGCAGGAACCGTCGCCCCTCGGACGTCTCCCGCCTCAGGAAGTCCCCGATCGAGGCGACCGTGGGCTGGGCGGGCGCGAGCTCTGCCGCCCAGTCCGGAGCGACGAGTTCGCTCAGCGGTGCCCGGCTCACGCGACAACTGTGCCGTACGGGTCATGCGATCCGCACTCGACGGCCACGGGCACGGCGCGTCAGGGGTGAACACGCCGACAACGACGAAAATCTCGGAGAAAAACGTGGACCGACTCTTGCGCGCCGCGTTGACGGCGAGATACAAAATAGCCACGAACTCCGGTAACGGAGATCGCGGCAGATAGGAAGATTCGATCCGTCCGGAAGGCTTCGGCTTTCCGGCGCCACGCGGGGAAACTCGCGAGGAGTCGTCCGGCAACGCGGGCGATGAGGTCGGGTTGGAGGATGTGTCGTCGCGGTGCGTTGTGGCCGCGACATTCGGAGGCTCCGCGAACTCATACTTCGCGGAGCCTCCACCCTGTGGAGGCCAGGGTGTGGAAATGTCGTTCGTTCACCACCCGAACTGCTAGGCAGCGTAGTACCCGGTCGCGGCGCGACTAGTACACCGCGACGGCGTGTCCCCAGGTCGCCGACTTCAGAGTACGGCGGTGGGCTCAGTCGATCTGCAGGTCCTTGAGAAAACTGTCCGCCCACCACGCGATGTCGTGCTCGCGTACCTGCCTGCGCATGGTCCGCATCCGTCGGCTGAGGTCGCGGCGCGGCGCACGCATGGCAGCCAGCATCATCTCCTTCAGCCCGTTGATGTCGTGCGGGTTGACGAGGAAGGCCGACTTGAGCTCGTCGGAGGCACCGGCGAACTCCGACAGCACCAGAGCGCCGGTGTTGTCGTACCGGGCGGTCACGTACTCCTTGGCGACGAGGTTCATCCCGTCGGCGAAGGGAGTGACCACCATGACGTCTGCGACGCGAAAGAGCGCGGCCATCTCCTCTCGCGGGTACGACGAGTGGAGGTAGTGGATGGGCAGCCATCCGATCCGGCCGAGGTCGCCGTTGACCCGCCCGACCCAGCGCTCGATGTCGTCACGCACCTCCTGGTACTGGCCGAGGCGCTCACGGCTCGGCGTCGCGACCTGGATGAACACGGCGTCCTCGACCTTGACGTCACCGTCGCGGATCAGCTCGCCGAACGCACGCAGGCGCTGCCGGATGCCCTTGGTGTAGTCGAGCCGGTCGACGCCGAGCACGATCTGGCGCGGATGGCCGAGCTCGTCGCGGATCTCGTCGGCCCGTGCCGCGACCTCGCTCGACTTCGCCAGCGTCTCGAGCGACTGGAAGTCGATCGAGATCGGGTACGCCCTCGCAGACACCTCGCGCCCGTCGACCTCGATCTTGTCGCGGTGCGTCTTGTACCCCAGGCGCAGCCTGACCAGCCGGGCGAAGTTCGATGCGCCGCCGGGACGCTGGAAGCCGACCAGGTCGGCGCCGAGCAGCCCCTTGAGGATGTCGTCGCGCCAGGGGAGCTGCTTGAACAACTCGTTGGGCGGGAAGGGGATGTGGAGGAAGAAGCCGATCCGCAGGTCGGGCCGCTGCTCGCGGAGCATCTGCGGAACGAGCTGGAGCTGGTAGTCCTGTACCCACACCGTCGCGCCCTGCTCGGCCGCCTCCGCGGCCGCGTCCGCGAACCGACGGTTCACCGTGACGTACGTGTCCCACCACTCGCGCCGGAAGGCGGGCTTGACCACGACATCGTGGTACAGCGGCCAGAGGGTCGCGTTGGACATGCCGTCGTAGTAGCCCTCGATCTCGTCCGGCGTGACCTCGATCGGGAGCAGCGTGAGGCCGTCGGCCTCGAACGCGTCATAGCTGTCGAGCGAGTCTCCCGGCCACCCGATCCAGACTCCCTCACGTTGCCGGAGCACCGGGTCGAGGGCGGTGACGAGACCTCCGGGAGAGGTACGCCACTGCGACTGGTCCCCCTCCACCACCCTGTCGACGGGGAGGCGGTTGGCGACGACGACGAACGAGCTGGTGGGCATGTCCATGCCGCCAACCCTAGGGGTTGCGGGCTCACCGCGACGGCGTGAGCATGGCACCTTCGGTGGTCCCAGGCCCATGCTGGCAGGCGGTCCGCGACGTGCCGGGAAAGGTGACACCGCGTCCAGCGGGGCAAATGCCACGGCTGTTGTTCGTCACCTACGATGATCCCCATCCGAGCGGCGGTTTCGCCGGTTCGCCGAGTTGTCAGGAGTACGGACATGGACGCCGCCAACGTCGCGACCTCGGGGTCAGCGGCACGGGCCGCTGACGAGCTCTCCGACCGCGACCAGCAGATCCTCTCGTTCGAGCGGCTGTGGTGGAAGTACGCAGGGGCGAAGGAGCAGGCGGTCCGCGAGCAGTTCGCGATGTCGGCCACCCGGTACTACCAGGTGCTCAACGCGCTCATCGACCGTCCGGAGGCCATCGCCTTCGACCCGCTGCTGGTCAAGCGGCTGCGCCGGTTACGGGCGGCCCGCCAGCGCCAGCGGTCGGCGCGACGGATGGGTCTCGAGACCTGACCATGGCGCTCCCGTCGGGGTTCACCCTGGTGAGCGCGGCCGCCCTTGTTGCCGCGGGGGTGTGGCTGGCGACGTCGGCGCCCGGTGCCGACCAGGCGGCCACGAGGCCGAACGGCTCTGCCGGGCCCGCCTCTCACGCGTCGCCGTCCCACGGCGCCCAGGACCACGGCACCGTGCAGCCGAAGCCCCGGCCGCGTCCCGACGTCGTACCCAAGGTGCTGGTCGAGGTCTTCAACAACTCCGGTGTCACGGGTCTCGCGGGCAGCAAGGCGGCGCTCCTGCGTGGTGCCGGTTGGAACGTCGCCGCGGTCGACAACTGGCACGGCGACATCCCCGCTGACACCGTGTACTACCCGCCGCAGCTTCGCCACGCCGCGCACGAGCTGGCGGCTGTCCTTCACATCCACCGCCTGCGGCCGGCGGTGACCCCGATGGAGTTCGACCGTCTGACCGTCATCTACTCCCGGCCGTGATCGTCGTGTTGACTGACTGCCGTGACTATCGAACCCCGTACCGAGGCGGGCCGGGCCGGGCTCGACGCGCTCCTTGCAACGCCTGACCGCGCCCTGATCGCCTTCGACTACGACGGCACGCTGGCCGGCATCGTCGACGACCCCATGGACGCCAGGCCCGGCGAAGGCATGGTGGAGCGGCTCGGCGAGCTCTCGTCGCGGGTGCGGCTCGTCGCGGTGGTCACCGGACGACCCGCGCAACAGGCCGTCGACCTGGCCGGGTTCGACTCGGCACCGGGGCTCGAACGACTCGTCGTTCTCGGACACTACGGAGTCGAGCGGTGGGACGCTGCCTCGTCGTCCCTGCACACCGTCGACCCGCCGGAGGGGCTCGACCGCGTACGCGCCACACTGCCCGACCTGCTCGCCTCGCTCGACCTGCACGACGCCGACGTCGAGGACAAGGGGCTGTCGGTCGCGGTACACGTTCGTCGGCTGGCCGATCCCGCCGGCGCCTTCTCGTCGATGGAGGGTCCGCTGGGCGATCTTGCCGCCGCCTCGGGCCTGGTGGCGGAGCCCGGGCGGTTCGTCGTCGAGCTGAGGCCGCCCGGCATGGACAAGGGGCAGGCGCTTCGGACGCTGGCCGACGAGGTCGGCGCCCAGGCCGTCGTCTTCACCGGTGACGACCTCGGCGACCTGCCTGCCTTCGATGAGGTCGCGCGGATGCGCGGGGAGGGATCGTCCGGCCTGTTGGTCTGCTCGGGCTCCGCCGAGGTGACGGCGCTCGCCGAGAGGGCCGACCTCGTGGTCGACGGTCCCGACGGAGTCGCGGGCTTCATCGACGAGCTCGTGGCCGCCCTCCCCCCGCTCTGACCTGGCGCTCGGCGCCGGTTACTCGCCCGGTCGACCAAGCACGAGCGCCCGCCCGGCCATTTGCGCCCGCTCGGCCGAGCATTTCTGCCCGGTCGGCCGGGCATTTCTGCCCGGTCGGCCGAGCATTTCCGCCCGCTCGGCCGAGCATTTGCGCCCGCTCGGCCGGACAGGCGCCCATCGCTGACACATCGACCGA
>JAWWPH010000450.1:0-10678 GCA_033850875.1 Nocardioidaceae bacterium
ACATGTACTGGGAGTACACCGGCACTGGTTGGACCGACATCCTGGGACACGAGGTGAGCCAGGCGGCGAAGGACCCGAACCAGCTGTACAAGGCCGTCGCCAAGGAGGACCTGAAGAACGGCATCAAGTGGTTCGCACTGTCGCCGGCGAACGACACGTACGCGATCGCGACCACGTCGTCCAACGCTGTGAAGACGCTGTCTGACTACGCGGCGTTGGCCAAGAGCAACCCGTCGGACGCGTCGCTGTGCGCCGCGTCAGAGTTCCTGGACCGTGACGACGGCTGGCCGGGCCTGGAGAAGGCGTACGGCTTCAACCTGCCCAAGAGTGACATCACCGAGGTCGACCTCGGCATCGTCTTCACTCAGGTTCCCAAGCAGTCCACGTGCAAGTTCGGCGAGGTCTTCGCGACGGATGGCCGCATACCCGCGAACAAGATGACTGTCGTCCAGGACGACAAGAGCTTCTTCGTTCACTACAACATCGCCGTGACGATGAACGCCAAGCTCTACGACAAGTATCCGGCGGTCTCGAAGATCCTGTCGCCCATCGCCAAGAAGCTGACGACCGAGGAGCTGCAGAAGCTGAACGCTGAGGTTGACGTGAACGGCCTTCCGCCGGACGCTGTGGCGAAGAAGTGGTTGCAGGACAACAACTTCATCTGAGCCGACCGACGGGGGAGCGGTCGTCGATGGGTGTCGAGAACGCCCCGCGCGAAAGGTCAGGTATGCGGATCACCCTCGCCCAGGTCGACGCCCGGCTCGGCGACATCGACGCGAACCTGGAGCTGGCCGCCGACGTCATCGCCGAAGCCGGGAAGGCCTCGCCCGACCTGGTCGTGTTCCCGGAGCTGCACCTGTCGGGGTACTCCATCGGCGAGGTGGACGCAGACCTCTCGATGCGCCCGGACGACCCGAGAATCGAGAAGCTGTCCCGGCAGGTGGGCTCGTCCGGGTTACTGGTGGGGTTCGTGGAGTCCGGACCGCAGGGGCCTCACACCTACAACAGCACGGCGTTCTATCAGGGCGGCCGCCTGGTACACGTCCATCGCAAGCTCTACCTCCCGGCGTACGCACCCTTCGAGGAGCGCAACCACTTCACGCCAGGTCCGACGCTGCGAGCTTTCCCGGTGGAGCCGGACACCCGGATGGCTGTGCTGCTGTGCAACGACGCCTGGCAGCCTCAGCTGGCCTTCTTGGCCACTCAAGACGGTGCGCGGGTGCTGCTCGTACCGGCCGCGAGTGCTCAGAGTCGCTTCCCCGAGCACTACGACTCTCATGAGTACTGGCACGACATCACCCACTTCTACGGGCGGATGTTCCAGGTCTTCGTCGTCTTCGTCAACCGGGTCGGCACGGAGGGCCCGCTCCACTTCTGGGGCGGCTCTCACGTCATCGATCCATGGGGAAACGTCGTCGCGGAGGCCTCACAGGGCCAGCAGCAGTCGCTCACGGTCGACATCGACCTGGCCGAGGTGCGGCGACGCCGTCGACAGGTGCCGCTCGTGAAGGAGGCGAGACTCGGACTCCTGCAGCGAGAGATCGGTCGGCTCCTCGAGGAGGGCGGTGACCTGTAACGCCAGTCACACCGGCCAGCGGCCCGACGGCCGCGGTGCCTTCCTCGACGGCTGGGCCCCCGAGTACGGCGAGTCAGGCGCCATCTGGAACGGCGCCTACGACCTCAGCGGCGTGCCCGCTGCTGCTTAGGGTGGGGACATGACAACGAAGGACCACGACAACGACCGCGACAAGTTGATCATCGTATGGATGCAGTCGTCCCTCGACGGCTTCACCGCCGGGCCGAACGGCGAGTTCGACTGGCCGCAGATCGGCGACGAGATCCACACCTACTTCGTGACCACTCTCCGCGAGGCCGGTCTGTTCGTTTACGGCCGCACCGTCTTCGAGATGATGGCCGGCTACTGGCCCATCGCCGACACGCTGCCGGACAGCACACCGAACACGGTCGCGTACTCGCAGATCTGGAAGCCGATGCCGAAGGTCGTCGTGTCCCGCACGCTGACCGGGGCCGAGTGGAACGCCACCGTCGTCGCCGACCCCACGCAGGTGCGCGAGCTGGCCGACGCTGCTGACGGTGACAGCTATGTCTTCGGGGGCTCCCAGACGGTAGCGGCCCTGGCCGAGGCCGACCTGGTCGACGAGTACCAGATCTTCGTCCACCCCGTCGTCCTTGGTGGTGGCACCCCGTTCTTCCCGCCGCTCAGCGACCGCCAGCCCATGGCCCTCCTCGAGTCGCGCACCTTCGACGGCCGTGTCGCCGGCCTGCGGTACGGAAGGGCGCGGGAAAGGTAATGACGCGAAGCAGGCTCGGTGCGGATCGGCGCAGCAGCACGAGCCGGGCGACGACCGGCGCAGGCCGGAGCTGACCCGGCGGTGGCACGGAGAGCGGACAGCGACCGTCGCCTGTCGAAGCTCCTGTCGTTGGTGCTCAGGCACGACCCGTCCGTGGTGGGCCTCGGTCTGGACCCCGGCGGGTGGGTCGACCTGGACGCGCTCGTCGAGGGTATCCGGGAGCGGCGACCTGGGGTCACGAGAGCAGACGTCGAGCGGGTGGTCGCGACGAACGACAAGCAGCGGTTCGCACTCGACGCGACACGGAACCGGATCCGAGCGAACCAGGGGCACTCCCTCGCCGTCGATCTTGGTCTTCCGCGCCGCCGGCCACCGGCCGTGCTCTTCCACGGAACGGTTGCTGCAAGTCTGGCGGGCATCCTGCGAGAGGGGCTGCACCGCAGATCGCGTCACGCCGTCCACCTGTCGACGGACCAGGCGACCGCCGCTCGGGTGGGCGCACGCCGCGGGCCGCCCGCGGTGCTGCGCGTGGACGCTGCGCGAATGCACACCGACGGGTACGGCTTCAGCGTCTCCGACAACGGGGTGTGGCTGGTCGAGGCCGTGCCGCCGGAGTATCTCTGCATTGACGGCTCCGACGAGCGCTGAGCGGCTCGCCGTGATGACGAGCACGCCGCGCGCGGGCGTGCTTTCGGCCGCTATGACGGCCCGCTAGCGAGGACGCTCCACGTGCGATGGCACCTGGTTGGCGCCGATCGAGGACAGCTCCGCGTCTGTCAGGCCGGCGGCGGCGAGGATTCGCTGGATGACCGCGCCCTTGCCTCGGCCGTACTCGCCGATGTCGTCCGTCACGGCGGCCACTCGCCGCTTCACCGTCTCGTACTGTTCGCGCAGGCAGGGGTCCGCCCGCAGCACGTTGCGGACGGCGAGGTGGTTGCGAAGCGACAGCGACCCTTCCACGACCACGTACGTGTTCGTCCCCGCCAGCCGCTCCGGCTCCTTGAACGCCCAACGCGACGGAATGCCCAACTCGCCCAACGGTGTGAAACCAAGCGCCACCAGGGTCTGCGACGCCGCCTTGACGGCCGGCTCAGCGACCACGATGTCGCAGTCGATGACGGGCTTGGCTGCGAGCCCGGGGACCGCGGTGCTGCCGACGTGCTCGATGCCCACCACTGGTACGCCGGCCGCTGCCATGGCACGTGCGTACTCGTCGCGCAACGACTCGAATCGCCGGGGCCAGCCTGGGTCGTACTCGACCACGAGAATCACGGGTCGACACGCTACGCGTCCGCTCGCGAGCCTCGGCGGCCTCAGTGCTGGGTCTGCGCGAAGTCCCCGGAATCGAAGCTGCCGGTGTCAGTAGCTGAAGGTCACCGCCGGATCGTCACCGATCCAGTTCCACATCGGTACGGTGCCGTTGAGCTCGGCGCGGGCGATCAGGTCAGAGTCCCCGAGTCCCTTGGCGTTGAAGCAGATCGGACAGACGTAGTACCGGCCGCCGGCCGACTCGAACCGCTTCACCAGCTCGCTCAACGGCGGACAGCCTTCGCATGCCGTTCCTCCGGCGACACCCGGAACGGCCAGGCGCACCGCTTCCTTCGTCAGAAAGAACAGGGTCTCGCGGCCGGTCTCGGCGGCGCCGACGGCCACCAGGAACGCCACGGTCACCTTTTCCGCATCCTCCAGCCCCGTGCTCAGGCTGACCACTGCCTTTGCCATCGTGTGTCCCTCCTCTTATCCCGTACAGTCGCCGCGATCACGGCGTCGACGGCAACGCTAGGAGGGCAGCAACTCCGCGTCGTCGGGCAAACTCCCGACGAATCGCGACTTATCGAGGAAGGTGCGACTCGGGCGCTTCATGGAGTGCGCTGATCAAGCCACTTCTCAAGGCGAACAGCGTGACAGTCGAGCGGCTGGATGCGCCGGTCTTGGCGTAGATGCGCTCGATGTGTGTGCCCGCGGTCTTTCGTGAGATTCCCAGCCGCACAGCGACATCGTTCGTCCTGGCGCCGTGGACGATCAGAGCGAGCACCTCGAGCTCGCGTGGGGTGAGGCCGGCCGGGCCGGCCACCCGCCGTCGGGTCCCCGCACCGGCGGCCGCGAGTACAGCGTCCGCAGCCGGCTGCTCCAACCGGCCGGCCCCGATCTCGGCGCGGATCACGCCGGTGGCCTCCTTGAGCGTGCGTGCGGGACGACCGGACCGGGGTTCGACGAGCTCGTGGAAGGCGCAGGCGGCCGCCAGGATGCGCCCCAGCAGCGGGACCGCATCACCACCGATGCCGCGGTGGAAGCCGCTGCCGTCCATCCGCTCGTGAGCGAGCCCGGCGATCGCCCCCAGCCGGGCCAGCGCCCGGGGACGGGCGAGCACTCGCTCGGTGAAGTAGGACGCCGCCCGCAACCGCTCGTCCTCGGTCGCCGTGAGTGGGGCGGGCTTGTCCAAGATGGTCGTCGGGACTCCGTGCAGCCCCACGTCATGGACCAAGCCCGCCCTGTACACCGTTCGCACGTCACCTGGAGGGAGCCGTAGCCTCCGGGCTGCCTCCGCGGACAGGTCGGCAACGCCTCGCGAGTGGCCGGCGCGGGACGCGCAACGCAGGTCGGTGAAATCGGCCAACGCCACCAGCGCGGCGTCCAAGTCGTCGTCGCTGAGCCGACCAATGAGCGAAGGCTCCTGGGAGAAGAGCTGGTGGGCGTCGAACTCGTCGTCGGGGGCGGGCAGTACCTCGGTCGTCGTGGAGCAGAACGCGTCGACCAGCCCGGGGTCGAACTGGCTGCCGGAGCGTGCCCGAGCGACCGCCAGGGCGGCCGGCACACCACCTCGTCGGTGGTGCACCTCAACCACGTCGGCGAGGTGGAAGAGCCGGACGACCAGTGCGATCTGGTCCCCACGCAGACCTCGCGGGACTCCCTTGCCGTCCCAGCGCGCGAAGAACTGTTGGACGGCCACGGACGTCTCGTCGGGAAGACCGAGCTGGCTGGCCAACGTCGAGGTGACCATGCAGTGCCCCTGGATGCCTCTGACTACCCGAGCCCCACCTGTGGCCGCCATGGTCGCCGCTGCCCGTAGGCGCCGTGGCAGTGGCTCGCCCCGGCCTGCGTGACCGAGGAAGAAGCCCATCCCCGAGAGCCCGCGCACGTCAGCCCAGTAGCTGTCGGAACGGAACACGATGTCGTCGCCGAAGCTGGCGGAGACCTCGGGGGCATCGGCAACGCAACCTACCCACGACAGCATCGCGACGTGGAAGAGCATCGGCTGTTGGTCCTCGGGCAAGCCGACGTGACGGCCGAGACGCGACGCGATCCGCCAGCTGCGCAGCAGGTGCTCCATGGGCTGACCGAGGCCGAGGTCGGTCGCGAGAGAGAACGCAGCCAGCAACTCGGCGAGTGTGACGCCGGAGTCGCGCTCGTTCACGCACCCAGCCTAGGGACCAGACGGCCGCCCGGGGTGAACGTGGTGGCCAGGGTGATCGAGGTGCGTCCGGATGTCCGGGTCGACGTGGTCCGGGAGTTGGGTCAAGACATTGTCTGGCACCCATTTCTGGTCACGGGCGACCCATCAGCGACGCGATGATCGTCCACATCGTCGTTGATCTCCTCCGGCCTTACAGCAGGGTGGCTGACGCGGGCCCTGGCGGAGGCGGAGGGACAGAGCATGCCAACGGCAGATCGGGCGTGGCGTGGGTGGGTCCGGGCGCACAGGCTGGCTGCCGATAGGAGTTGCTGCAGCGCGTATGTCAGCCTCTCACCGGCCGCTGGGTGGTGACAGGTGCTCCAGGACGGTGTCGCTGATGGAACGCAGTGCAGCAAGCTGTTCGTCGGTGAGGAGGTCGATGAAGTGGTGCCGGACCGAGGCGACATGGGTCGGTGCGGCCCGTTGGATGGTTGCTGCTCCGACGTCGGTCAGGGCGATGTCGGCGCCACGGGCGTCGTCCGCGCACTCGTCCCGCCGTACCAGCCCACGGCGCTCCATCCGGTCGATGTGGTGGGTCAGGCGGCTGCTGGACCAGTGCAGCTCCGTTCCGAGTTCGCGGGCACGCATCCGTCGGTCGGGCTGCTCGGACACGATGCTCAGCACGTCGTAGTCCGGCTCCGAGAGTCCGGAGAACCGCTCCAGTTCGCTGCTGAGTCGGGCGTCGAGCATGCGGCGCATGCGACGGTACCCCCTCCATGCCGCTTGTTCGTCTTGGCTCAGCCATCGTGGGTCTGCCACCGCCACAGCGTAGCGTTTCATTGACATGTCAGCAATCCTAGGCTACTTTACTGATGTGTCAGTGAAACTGCGGTTCGTACGACGGTTGAGTCAGCTCTGGGTCGGCCTCGGCCTTTTCGGGGCCAGCCTCGCGCTGATGGTCGACGCAAAACTGGGCCTGGGTCCGTGGGACGTGCTGCACCAAGGAATCGCTCGCATAGTCGGCGTGCAAATCGGCTGGGTCGTAGTCGTGGTCAGCATCATCGTGTTGCTGGCCTGGATACCACTGCGACAACGGCCCGGCTTCGGCACCGTCAGCAACGCCCTGCTCGTTGGCCTAGCCGTCAACGGCACCCTCGACGTTCTGCCAACTCCGGGGCAGCTAGCGGCACGAGTGGGGTACCTCTGCGCCGGCGTCATCTTGAACGCGGCCGCGACCGGGCTCTACATCGGTGCGGGCTTCGGTCCTGGACCGCGCGATGGGCTCATGACCGGCCTCGCCCGCCGCGGTCATTCGATTCGCTCGGTGCGAACGTCGATCGAGGCCACCGCCGCTTTGGTGGGGTTGATTCTCGGTGGCTCCATCGGCCTCGGGACTGTTGTTTACGCCGTCGCAATCGGGCCTCTCGTCCAAGTGTTCCTGCCGCGCGACGCAGTCGCGGACCACGCGTTGGCGACGCCGGCCACCTCCTCCGAGCCGAAGGCTGTCTTGACATGAACCAACTGCTGTTCGGCGTCAACCTGGGCACCTCCACCGCACCAGGCGACGATCCGGTCCGACTGGCTCAGGTGGCGGAGTCGGTCGGGTTCGACTTCGTCTCCGCATCCGACCACCCCTACGGTGAGAGCCCCAGTTTCGAGACCGCGACCTTGCTCACCTGGATCCTCGCCCGCACCGAGCGGATACGCGTGCTCAGCCGGGTGTTCGGGCTGCCCCTTCGGAACCAAGCGATGCTGGCCAAGACGGCCGAAAGCATGCAGCGACTTTCCGGCGGCCGCCTGATCCTTGGTCACGGTTCGGGCGGCTCAGACGACGAATTCCGAAGCATCGGCATTCCGCCCGCGACGCCAGGGGAGCGGCTCGATGCGCTCGAGGAGGGCCTGATGCTGATGCGCAAACTGTGGGATGGCGGACCCGTGACGTTTGCAGGGCGGCATCACAGGCTGGTCGCGGCGCAGCTGCAGCCGACGCCGCAATGTCCCATACCGATCTGGTTGGGCACCTTCGGGCCGCGTGCGCTCGAGCTCACCGGTCGGCTCGCCGACGGATGGCTGCCCTCGCTCGGCTATCGACCGACCAGCGAGCTGCCACAGATGTTGCAGCGCGTCCGGGACAGCGCCGCAGCCGTGGGTCGCGATCCGGACGCCTTGACCTATGCCCTCAATACCGAGCTCGAGATCGGGAGTTGCCCGGACGAGGATCGCGTCGCCGGCTCCCCGCGCCAGATCGTCGACCAGCTGAACGGGTTCATCGTTGCCGGATTCACCGCTTTCAACTTCGTCGTACGCACCAACCCCGCCGCCGACGCTATCCGGCAGATCGAGGCGGAGATCGTCGCCCCGCTTCGTGCGGGGCCATAGGTACTCCCGGCTCCGTACATATGGCCAACGGCGGGCTGGCTACAGCCGCTCCACCACACCACGCCGAATCAGTTCCAGCCGTGGCTCAGGCAATAGGGCTCGCCGACCTGCTGGAAGCCAATGAAACGGCCTCATCGCCAGCCGATACTGGGCTGCATCGGCGGTCAGTACCGTGGTGTGTTTCGTACACGCGAGCGCAAGTGTTTTCATGAGGAGCGATTGGAGTTCAGTTCTGCTATGACGATGAGCGCGCGCTTCGAGATCTTCCCAGCAGATCTGAGTGCCACAGCGGACTTCTACACCCGGGTGCTTGGCTTCGAATTGGTCAGCGACCGACGAGGACAAGCCGATCCCTACCTAGCCCTGAGACGAGGCTCAGTCCGCATCGGAGCCGCCGTGCAAGCCGAGAGCGGGGAGCCACGTCATCGCCGGCCCCCCACTGGTGTGGAACTTGTCCTCGAGGTAGACGACATCTTCGGTGAACACGACCGTGTTCACGCAGCAGGGTGGCCCCTGGAAGAGGACCTGACCGAACGGCCCTGGGGTTTGCGGGACTTCAGGGTGCTCGACCCGGACGGGTACTACCTCCGGATCACGGAGGGAGCTCGTGTCCGAGAATGATGGGCGCCGTGAAACCAGCTGCTGACCACGTGGCCACCCGGCTGACGGGTCATCTGGGACGACTACGAAAACACCTTGCTCTCGGTTCATACGCGAACACAGAACAGGTGGACGCACCCCTCGCTGCTTGCGGGGCGGTCGGCGTCAGATCAGCAGCTGAAGACGCCATCTAGCATCAAGGACTGGGCGTTGGTGAACACGTAGCAGGAGGTCTCCCCAGTGCACCGCAGCCGTTTGTCGAGCTTGCTCATCGACGTCGCTACCGCCGACGTGCACAAGTCGGCGGAATTCTGGTCGGCCGCGCTAGGAGTCCACGGTGCTCCCGTCCCGGGCGAGGAACAGTTCACATCATTACCCGATGCGTTGCCCAGCCTGGTGACCGCCATCCAAGCGGTCGATGACCAGCCGCGCTACCACCTCGACATGGAGACCGATGACGTCGATGCGGAAACTGCTCGGCTCGTCGCTCTTGGCGCCGTGGAGGAGGCACGTTGGTTGGAATGCCGAACCCTCCGAGTTCCCGGCGGTCAACTGATCTGCGTGATCCCCCGGCACAGCAGTCTCGATGTCTTCCTGGAGCTGGCTCGCGTTTGGCCTTAGAGAGAGCGGCGCACTTCGTCGCTTCGACTTCTGCACACCCTGCCCCGGGCCTTCGGGCGCACTACTTGCCGCATGAGCGTTGGATGTGGCTCCTGGTCAGTCCTCCCAGTAGCTATGGGGCGGTTCGATGACGCAGAACTCGTTGCCATCCGGATCAGCAAGAACGTGCCATCGCCATCCTGCCTCCACGATGGGCTCGAGTGTCACTGCATGAGCGCCGGCTCCTCGTACTCGCGCCACTTCGTCTTCGAGATCCGCAGTTCGGAGGTCGAGGTGCACTCGATTCTTGTCGCGCTTGTCATCGGACACTCGTTGGAGCAGGACCTCGACTCCGAGTCCGTCGGCGGGCAGCAAGGTCCGGTAGGTCGAACTGCCGCCGCCGGTATCCACATAACCCAAGACCTCTGTCCAAAACCTGGCCGAACGTCCGAGGTCCGAACAGTCGACGACGATCACCAGCTCGCCCCGACTGTCCCCATAGCTCTGCCGAGCCCGACTCACGCGGCGACCCTACGCGACCTCGCGGCGGATAGCCGTCATCGGCCGGCGGCTCGCGAGATGAGCGGACGTTGCCCACTGACCGTCAATCAAGTGGCCCCGAGATATTCGGGATGCCGGTCTCAGACCGTTCGAACCTTCGCGAGCTGCTCAACTGCAAACTCGTGGCCCCAGCAACGGGCGGCGTCCCACGCGGCGAACGCTTGCGCGGCGATGTCATGTGCGCCGTCGCTGAGATCGGCGGCGTTATGTGGCAGCAACAGGTCGAGGTCCGCGGCGTCGACGTGCGACTCGTCCCAGTCGATGATCCCGACCCGGTCTGCAGCAATGCGGATGTTGCCCGGTGTCGGGTCGCTGTGGATGACGCAGGTCTGTCTTCCGGCAAGTCGCGCCCACGCTCTTCGGCACCGGGCAACGCCCTCAGGCGGCATCGCCCCGAGGTCGATCTTTGTCCCGGTCTCCGCGTAAAGCAGATCAGTCGACGAACGCCAGCCCGGGCGCTGCGGCCAGCCCTGCGTCAAACGATGCAGCTGGCGCAGCCAGTCGGCCACGCGACGCCAGTCGGCCTCCGTCTTGGGCGGTTCGCCCTCCACATAGGACATCACCACCAGACCGTCAGCGAACAGCTGGCCAGACGTCGTGGCGATCGGCACCGGCACCGTCAGCTCTTGGCGGTCGAGATGCTGCAGCAGGGCGGTCTCCCACGCGAGATCAGCGTCACTGCGGGCGTTGAGACGACCGACCGCGAGCTGCCCGTTGACGCGCACGCTCCACACCTCGTTGACGACTCCGCCACCGAGCGGTTCTACCCGGGCGACGTCATCACCCCACTGCTGGAGTGCTTCCCATCCCACGGGACACATTTCTCCCAGTC
>JAWWPH010000491.1:0-2532 GCA_033850875.1 Nocardioidaceae bacterium
CGACGGGTGCTCGGCGACAACGCCAGCTATGCCGTGGTGAAGAACACGCTGACCAAGATCGCAGCACAAGACGCCGGCATCGCGGGGTTCGACGATCTGCTCGTCGGTCCCACCGCCATCGCGTTCATCAAGGGTGACGCGGTCGTCGTCGCCAAGGGGCTGCGTGACTTCGCCCGGGCCAACGCGCCGCTCGTGATCAAGGGCGGCATCCTGGACGGCAAGACGCTCAGCGTCGCCGAGATCGGCCGGTTCGCCGACCTCGAGTCGCGGGAGGTGCTGCTCGGCAAGCTCGCCGGCGCGCTGCTCGCGTCGCTGCAGAATGCGGTCTCGTTGTTCAACGCGCCCGTCGCGCAGGTCGCCCGACTGGCGGCCGCGCTGCAGGCGAAGGCCGAGTCGGACCCGTCGGTCCTCGCGGGCGGTGCCGGTGAGCCGGCCACCGAGCCCGCGGCGGCCGCGCCCGAGCCGGAGGCAGCAGCGGCTGCGCCCGAGGCCGACGCTGCTGCGGCCGAGGCGACCACCGTCGAGCCCGAGGCGACCACCGTCGAGCCCGAGGCTGAGCTCGCCGTACCCGAGCCCGAGGCGGCGGTCGCAGATCCCGATCCCGAGGCGGCACCGCAAGCACCGGAGCCGGCAGCACCCGCAGACTCGTCCGACACCGCACCGGCGGCGTCGGACACCCCCACCGACGGCTGACTCGCCGGAACAACCCATATCCCGGCTCACGGCGCGAACAGGTCGCCGTCGGCCAGCACTACGGAAGGAACGCCACCATGGCGAAGCTCAACACCGACGAACTCCTCGACGCGTTCAAGGAGATGACCCTCCTCGAGCTCAGCGAGTTCGTCAAGCAGTTCGAGGACACGTTCGGCGTCACCGCGGCCGCACCGGTCGCGGTTGCCGCCGCCGCCCCCTCGGGTGGCGACACGGCGTCCGAGGACGTCGAGCAGGACGAGTTCGACGTCATCCTCGAAGCGGCCGGAGACAAGAAGATCCAGGTCATCAAGGAGGTCCGCAGCCTCACGAGTCTGGGCCTGAAGGAGGCCAAGGACCTCGTGGAGGCGGCTCCCAAGGCCGTGCTCGAGCGGGTTGCGAAGGACGCGGCCGACAAGGCCCGGGAGTCCCTCGAGGGCGCCGGCGCCACCGTCAGCGTCAAGTAGCCCAGAGCGCGCCCGCGTCTCGCCGACGGCGCGGCGGCCGTTCGGATCCCTGCGTGTGAGGCACCCGGTCGACCGGGTGCCTCACCCGCGTCCGGGTCCGGAGACGATGCCCGTTTCGTCCGACCCAGCGGGAAGATTCTTTTGGCCAATAGTGCGTTCTTGCTTGACTCGGCGGCCTGCGTTGGGCATGCTCACTGCAGTTCCGCTTGCGAATCGGGTCTGAGCACGGTTATTCCGTCGGCTCCCCGGTTGCACAGCAGTCGTCCCATGGGGTAAACTGCTAGTTTGCGCTGCCTCCCTCTCCCTTCGACCCGTTATCGGGTGACTTGGCATGCGTATTGGGATGAGTCCGCGAGCCTTCGGAAGGACCACTCTTGGCCGCCTCGCGCAACGCCAGCAACAGTTCAGCACGCCGTACCGCAACCACCGATGTAGACCGCACAGGTCGAGTTTCATTCGCCAAGATCGCAGAGCCTCTCGAGGTCCCTGATCTGCTTGCCCTCCAGGCCAACAGCTTCGACTGGCTGGTAGGCAACGCCGACTGGACCGGCCGGATCGAGCAGGCCCAGGCCGAGGGACGCACGGACGTCTCGCGGAAGTCCGGTCTCGAGGAGATCTTCGAGGAGATCTCCCCGATCGAGGACTTCTCGGGCACGATGAGCCTGTCGTTCCGCGATCACCGCTTCGAGCCCCCGAAGAACACCGTCGAGGAGTGCAAGGAGCGCGACTTCACCTACGCCGCGCCGCTCTTCGTCACGGCCGAGTTCATGAACAACGAGACCGGCGAGATCAAGAGCCAGACGGTCTTCATGGGCGACTTCCCCCTGATGACCGACAAGGGCACGTTCATCGTCAACGGCACCGAGCGTGTCGTCGTCTCGCAGCTCGTGCGCTCGCCCGGTGTGTACTTCGAGCGCAGCATCGACAAGACGTCCGACAAGGACATCTTCACCTCGAAGATGATCCCCTCGCGCGGCGCCTGGCTCGAGTTCGAGATCGACAAGCGTGACATGGTCGGGGTCCGCCTCGACCGCAAGCGCAAGCAGAACGTCACGGTGCTCCTCAAGGCGCTCGGCTGGACCGAGCAGCAGATCCGCGACGAGTTCGGCGAGTACGAGTCGATGATGCTGACGCTGGAGAAGGACCACACCAGCGGCCAGGACGACGCGCTGCTCGACATCTACCGCAAGCTCCGCCCGGGCGAGCCGCCGACGCGGGAGGCCGCCCAGACGCTGCTCGACAACTACTACTTCAACGGCAAGCGCTACGACCTCGCCAAGGTCGGCCGCTACAAGATCAACAAGAAGCTCGGGCTGCACCTGCCGTTCGACCAGCAGACGCTGACGGTCGAGGACATCGTCTCGGCGATCCGCTT
>JAWWPH010000516.1:0-2781 GCA_033850875.1 Nocardioidaceae bacterium
GCGGTCACGGTCGTGGCGCAGCAGGCGTACGCAGCCGTCTGCGTCAGCGAGCCGCAGCGCCGTGATCTCGTTCCCGGCCGCCTCGCCGTCGCGGGGGACGATGAGCTTCAGCACCGCCGGCTCGCCCATGTCGGTCGTGGCCTCCGCGACGTACGCCTCAGTGCTGTCACCGAAGGTGGAGCCGACGGTGATCGACCAGTCGCGTTCGAGGCCGGCGACGAGGTCGGGGAGGTCGTCCAGCCAGCGCTCGGCTCCGGCGTTGAGAGCCTTCCGGCGAACGATCTCCGGTACGTGCAGGTCCACTGGTCCAGTCTGGTGCTTCTCGCGCTGGACGCGTCCTCCCTCGCCGCGTTCCAGGCCGTCCGGCCGACCCAGATCTGCGTCCTGCGGGTCCGTGGGACTGCCCCGATGTCGGACCGAGGGGTGGCGGAGCCGGCCACCGAGCCGTGCGTCGCGCCGAGATACGAAGTCCCCCGGCGACGCGGTACCAGGCATATGGACGCGGTACCGGGCATATATTCGAGCGGTGACGTTCGAGGTGGCGGCGGACTCCTACGCCCGGTTCATGGGGCGGTTCTCCGAGCCTCTGGCCGCGCAGTTCTTGCGTGCGGCCGACGTCCAGCCCGGACAGCGGGCCCTCGACGTGGGCTGCGGGCCCGGAGCCCTCACCGCCAAGCTCGTGGAGCGGCTGGGCGCGGACGCCGTCACGGCGATCGACCCCTCGGCTCCGTTCGTCGCGGCCATCAAGGAGCGGTTGCCTGGCGTCGACGTCCACCTCGGCACAGCCGAACACCTGCCGTACTCGGACGGCCAGTTCGACTGCACGCTGGCTCAGCTCGTGGTCCACTTCATGGCCGACCCGGTCGTGGGTCTCCGCGAGATGGGGCGCGTCACCCGCCCTGGTGGAGTCGTGGCCGCCTGCGTCTGGGACCACGCCGGCGGCCGCAGTCCGCTGACTCCGTTCTGGCGGGCGGTAGCGGACCTCGACCCCGGCGCGCGCAACGAGGAGAGCCTCGCCGGCGCTCGCGAAGGCCACCTTGCGGAGCTGGCCGAGTCGGCCGGTCTCGGCGGCATCGAGTCCACCACGTTGTCGGTGGCGGTCCGGTACGCCTCGTTCGCGGACTGGTGGGAGCCGTTCATGCTCGGCGTCGGCCCCGCCGGTACCTATGTCGAAGGGCTGGACCGCGAGCGGCGCCACCGGCTTCGGAACCGAGCCGAGCACCTGCTCCCCGAGCCGCCGTTCGAGCTCGCTGCCTCCGCCTGGTGCCTGCTGGCCCGCGCCTGACCACTACTGAGCCCGGTCGGTCGTCCGGCTGTCCTGGTCAGCCGGGCTTGGTGTCCCTACCGGTCGTGCGACTGTTCGCCGTGGACGTCGTCTCGTTCCATCAACAGCCGGTCCTTGCTCCGGACGAGCCGCAGCAGGGTCACGAGGAAGAGCCCGCCGGCCATGTTGCCGATCACCGTGTACGCGAACCAGCCGATCCACGCGCCGTAGCCGAACGGGGCATGGCCGGTTGCCAACGCTCCGAAGATGAGCAGCGAGTCGAGGATGGAGTGGAACATCCGCAGGCCGGCCAACAAGAAGGCGCAGGCCACGCACGCCACGATCTTCGCCGGCATGGAGTCGGTGCCGTGCTGCATCCGGGTCATCAGCGTGATGGTGGCGCCCCCGAGAACGGCGAGGCAGAAGCTCCGAGCCGACAGCGGTGCCGTCGCGAAATGTGTCGCAGACTCGATGATCGTCGCCTGCAGCTCGGGAAACGCCGTGATGATCAGCCACATCATGGCCCACCCACCCACGAGGTTGGCGGCCAACGTCCCGGACCAGAGCTTGGCCAGCTGGGCGAGGCTCGCGCGCTTCGCAGCCACTGTCGTGACGGGGATCAGGAAGCCTTCGGTGAAGAGCTCACTATGGCCCAGCAACAGGGCGAGGAAGCCTATGGAGAACGCCAGCCCGGCCAGCAGCTGGTCTCCCGTCGCCTCCAGCACGGCGACGAGTGCCAGCACGCCGAGTGCGACCTCGGTCCCCCCGAAGAACCCGGTGACGAGCACTTCCCGCCACGGTCGGTGCAGGCGCTGCACGCCTTCGCCCATCATGCGGTCGAAGGCATCCTCAAGGTTGTCCTCGAGAGGGCCGTCGGACTCACCGAGCGCGCGTCGTTGCTGGTCGGTAGTCATGCGTTCCTCTTAGTACCCGGCCCCTGAGTCCGCCAAACGGCGGCTCTGGCTTTCCAATCCCATTCCCCTGGCACCTGCCGCCCCCCGCTCGGAGCGTGGGCGGTGACTTCCCGTCGCCGCAGGAGTCCAATGTCCATGACTGACGACGAGGCAGCGATCACCGCCCTGCTCGAGCGGTGGGCATCGGCGGTGCACGAAGGCGACCTGGAGGTCGTGCTGGCCGACCACGCCGACGACATCGTGATGTTCGACGTCCCTCCGCCGGACGACGGCGTGCGAGGCATCGAGGCCTACCGCGCGACCTGGCCCGGCTTCTTCGACTGGCAGCGCAGCGGTGCGAGCTTCGAGATCGTGTCGCTCGACGTGACCGCCGGCGCCGACGTCGCCTTCGCGTACGCCCTGTTGCGCTGCGGCACCCAGGAGGAGCTCCGCGCGAGACCGGAGAAGCGGCTCCGGCTCACCGTCGGTCTGCGCAAGGAGCACGGACGCTGGGTTGTCGCGCATGAGCACCACTCGTTCGCCGACGCCGACTGAGGCGTTGGCGAAGCCCCGCCACCGGTGGTGGCGGGGCTTCGCAGGGGTGGTGGTGTTAGCGGATGGTGT
>JAWWPH010000601.1:0-3827 GCA_033850875.1 Nocardioidaceae bacterium
GCGATCTCCGCGATGCGATCGAACATCAGCATCGGAGGAAGCGGTAGCTGGGCATTTCCGGGCCCGAACAGCTCGCCGCGGCCGCAGGCGAGCAGGTCTTCGAATTCAAAGCTGGAGCGTCGTTCGCTCATTATCCGTCTCTTCCGCGCGCATGTGCGCGCGCAAGCGGACCCGCTCCGCGCCTCTGCGGCACATCAATGCGCACGCGTGTGCGCGCGCCAATGCGCGGCGTTCTAGCATAGGGTCGGCGAGGCCGAAAGCGATGTCCGAAGCCGGCAGCGCTTTGTTTTCAGGCGGCAAAGCTCGGTGCTCAGACGCTAGCGGTTGCCGTTTGGCCCCCGTCTCCGTATGATAGCGGCAATCATCGCAGGCTGGCGGCGTATCGTGCCCGCCGTTTCGAAAGCGGATCAAGATCGTGTCGCAGGCGAGCCGCCCAGGTATGGGGCTTCCCGAAGGTCAGGCCGACCACATGGCCGCGTGTCCGGTCCATTCCCTCCGCGGGCGTCTGCGCCGGGTTGGATTGAGGCCGACACGTCAGCGGGTTGCGCTCGGCTGGCTGCTTTTCGGAAAGGGCGACCGGCACATCACGGCCGAGAAGCTTTATGAGGAGGCGACGGGCGCGCGCGTCGCGATTTCGCTCGCCACCGTCTACAACACCCTGCATCAATTCACGGAAGCGGGTCTGTTGCGTGAGATTGCCGTTGACGGATCAAAGACTTACTTCGACACGAACACGACGCACCATCACCATTTCCTGATCGAGGAAACCAACACCGTCCTCGACATTCCCGGCGCCGATGTTTCGATCGGGGAGTTGCCCAAGCCGCCGGAAGGCATGGAGATAGAGCGCGTCGAAGTGGTGGTGCGGCTGCGCAAGAAGAAGGTTGCACGCCGGGCCTTGCCAGCGAGCAATTAGTCGACCTTCTCTCCGGGATAGACGCCCCAGAGATTCTGCTGCTCGATGTAGCCGTCGAAGCCTTCACCCGACACGCGGCACCACACGCCATCGCAGGCGCGCACCGTGCCGATCACCCCAGCCTCTAGCCGCGCGACTGCGTCGGCGCGATTGCCAGCCTTGGCGAGAAGTTCGACCGACTCCGCCTTGCGCGAGGGGAAGATCAGCGCCGTGCGTCGCCCCGATAGAAGTGAATGCAAGACCCAGCCCTCGGCACCCTCGGAGTCGCGGATTTTGCGCCAGGTCTCGAATTCCGCGGTGATTTCGACGGGCAGTCCGGCGCGCTGGAACACCCAATTGGTGCGGTGATCCTTTGACGGGCCCTCGCGCAAGTTGACCCGGTCCGATTTCAGACTGACGTAGCGCGGCACCGGCAATCCGGTCGCGGTGCCGATCTGCCCGCTCTGGGCCGGCATGGCAGCAACCGTTTGCGCGACCGAATGGGTCGAGGTCGCGACGCTATGGATCGCCGCCCACCCCAGGCCGACAGCGGCAACAACACCCACCCAGCAGATCGCCGTGAGAATACGCCCGGCAGCCCTGGCGCCGATTGCGCGCATCGATTCGCGTCCTTGCACTTGC
This sequence comes from Nocardioidaceae bacterium, assembly GCA_033850875.1. Lineage (GTDB taxonomy): Bacteria > Actinomycetota > Actinomycetes > Propionibacteriales > Nocardioidaceae > DASQEH01. Next base: position 1,538 of record JAWWPH010000601.1, read on the forward strand.
ACGCACTATCCTTGTCTTTGCCGTGTCTTCTGGGTAGGAGACTCCGGTGGAGGAGGAGGGGCTGAGCGATTTCGCCCCAAGGCTCTTAATACCCGATGAAAGCCGGCTCGGCGCATAACGGAATCGATCTCATCGGTTGCGGCGGATGAGCGAATAGACGAGGAATGCCGGGACCATGGGTAGAAAGAAGCCGCTCGTTGTCGTGACGCGCAAGCTGCCCGACGTCGTCGAGACTCGCATGTGCGAACTCTTCGACACACGGCTCAACGTCGCGGACGCACCGATGAGCGCCGGCGAACTCGCCGAGGCGATGCGCACGGCCGATGTCTTGGTGCCGACGGTGACCGACCGCATCGATGCCGGCCTGATTGGCCAGGCCGGCGAGCAGATGAAACTCATCGCGAATTTCGGCAACGGCGTCGACAATATCGATGTGACGTCGGCGCTGCGACGCGGCATCACTGTGACCAACACGCCGGGTGTCCTCACCGAAGACACCGCCGATATGACCATGGCGCTGATCCTCGCCGTTGCGCGGCGCATTGCCGAGGGCGCTAAAGCCATTCCGTCGGACGAATGGACGGGATGGTCGCCGACCTGGATGCTCGGCCATCGTATCACCGGCAAGAGGCTAGGGATCGTCGGCATGGGGCGGATCGGCCAGGCGCTGGCGCGGCGCGCGAAGGCGTTCGGGCTCTCAATCCACTATCACAACCGGCGACGTGTCGCGCTGGCGCTCGAGGAGCAGCTCGAAGCGACCTACTGGGAATCGCTCGACCAGATGCTGGCGCGCATGGATATCGTTTCGGTGAACTGCCCGCACACGCCGGCGACCTATCACCTGCTCTCGGCGCGGCGACTCAAACATTTGCGGCCGCAAGCCATCGTGGTCAATACGGCGCGCGGCGAGATCATCGACGAGAATGCGCTCGCCCGCATGCTCGAAGCCGACGAGATTGCCGGCGCCGGTCTCGACGTGTTCGAGCACGAGCCGGCGGTGCCGCCCAAACTCATCAAGCTGGCGAAGAGCGGCAAGGTGACCCTGTTGCCGCATATGGGTTCGGCGACGCTCGAAGGGCGCATCGACATGGGCGAGAAGGTCATCATCAACGTGAAAACCTTCATGGACGGACACCGTCCGCCCGACCGCGTGCTGCCGAGCATGCTCTAGCCGAGCACCGGCCCGGCGTTCGATGGACGCCGCGCTTCGGCGCTAAGTCCCGAGCCTGCGGAAGAATTCCCAGATCATATGCGCCGCATCGAAATCGTTTGCATGCGCGCCCACAGGCTGGCCCCGTGTCGTTCCGGCCGTGAAGCGCCCGGGAATCGTGTGGCCGCCACCCTCGACGCGAATGAGTTCGATCGGCGCCTTGCAGCCGTTCAGCTTTTCTAAATAGCTGCGCGTCCCATCCTTCGGATCCTTGTCTGCCAGGGCCGTGGTGGTGCGACCGTCGCCGCATCCGGCTGCCTTGGCGAATGGGGCCAGCGTCGCGTCTGTCGAGGCGACTTCGATATTGGCCTCGCTGACCTTGGTTTTGCCGCCCGCAAACGGGATGATGGGATTGGCGGTGCCATTGATCACCATCAAGGGAATCGCCTTCGCCGGGTGGCACGTGTCAGCGATATCGGCCGGTAGATTGGCGATAATCGTCGCGATCCCCGCATACGCTTCACCGGCGCGCTCGCAGGCAATGCGCAGGGCAAGCATTCCGCCCGTCGAGGAACCGACGAGGAAAATCTTGCGCCGATCTGCGGTGCCGTTGGTGATGAGCCGGTCGACCAGTGTGCGCAGAAAGTTGATGTCGCGCTGTGCGGCTTCCTTTGTCTCGCCCCAACGACCGCCGATCGCATCGGGATAAAGCAGACTGACATTGCTCGAGCGGATCGTATCCTCGAGGCCGAGATTGCGGCGCACCCGCGCCCCAGAACCGCTGCCCCCGTGCAAGACGACAATGAGAGCGCGGCGTCCGAGCTTCAGCCGCTCCCGTTCCACGAGAACGGCCGTTCGCCGCACCCCGTCCGACTCGATCGTCACGTGCCCGGCCGCGGCAACAGCCTGCTTGCTGAACGACATCGCGAGCAAGCCGAGCACCAAGCCGAGCACGCCCAGAACGAGCGGGCCAAATCGGGTACTGCGCTGCCGGAGCGGCGTTGACATAGGAAAACCTCCAAGGCCGGGCGGACCTCCGGGCTCGCCGCATTGTCGAGCTTTTTGGCGTCGGCAGCAACCAAACGCTGATCGAGTGCGGCATTTGCCGCAGGGCTGGCCGGCGCCGCTCGCGTTGCACCG
>JAWWPH010000283.1:0-3044 GCA_033850875.1 Nocardioidaceae bacterium
ATGGTGATCCTCCGTGAGCGTGGCGCGATCTCACAGCGCAGCCTCGCCGACCTCACGCACGTGAACCCGACGCTGATGGTCAAGCTCGTCGACGAGCTTGAGCGCAAGGCGTGGGTGGCGCGCGACCGCAACCCCGAAGACCGCCGCTCGTACGCCCTTCGACTGACGGAGCTCGGTCTCTCGGCGCTCGAGGAGTTGGAGTCCGACCTCGACAGAGGCGAGGCGGAGTTCACCGCTCCCCTCACGGAGACAGAGCGCGGGCGGCTCAAGGAGCTGCTGTGCGTCCTCCTCGCGGACGACGAGGCGCTCAGCGTCGCCGAGCTGGCCGAGCGTACGGGCTACCTCGTCACGCATGCCCACCGGATGCTGCGCGAGTGGGCGGAGGCGGAGCTCGAGGGGCTCGATCTGCATCCGCGCGACTTCGGGGTGCTGGCGACGCTGAGCGCCGACGAGCCGTGCTCCCAGACGCAGCTTGCGGTCAGGCTCGGGGTGACTCCGGCTGCCGTGCTCATGTTCCTCGTCGAGCTCGAGCCCAAGGGGCTGGTGACGCGGCTGAGACGCAGCGACGACCGCCGGGTACACGACATCAGCCTGACCGACGAGGGTAGGCGGCGGCTGAAGGCGGCGCAGCGAGCCGCCGCGCGTCTGCAGGGCAGGGCCGTCGCTCGGCTCGGCCAAGGGGGCGACGCCGAGCTGCGCGGCCTCCTCGCGAAGCTCTTGGAGCCGCTCGACGCTCATCCCGCACCGCAGCAGCCAGCCGATCGGCAGACGGCGGCGCAGCAGACCGCCACGCAGCACTAGGCGCGCGCGGGCAGGAAGCGCCGCAGCTTCAGCCCTGCTGAGCGCGGATCCGGATCCGGCTGCCGTGAGCATCCGGCCCGGCGTCGTGCACGGAGACGGTGATCTGACAGGAGACCTTCTCGGCGAACCACAGCATCCGCAACCGCTGGTCGTCGGGCGGCGACAGCGGCGAGAGTGGCGGCAGCGGGGTCCGCGTCACCACCTCGCAGATGATGGCGGCGTCGCTGCGCCACAGCTGTACCCGGACGAGGGGCAGGTGCGGCCAGTCGCCGGTCAGCCCGACATGCGTCACCGTGTGGTCCTGGTCGGTCTCCCAGATCGTGGTGATCGCCTCGTTGAGGACAAGGGCGAGATCCTCCACCAGGTCGTCCGCCAGGCCGGCACGCGCGCTCTCCTTATGGAGCCAGCGCCTCACGGCCGGTGCAGGGAAGGGCCCGAAGCCGACCACCTCGTCGGCGGGCCCGAGCTCGTCCGCGGCGCGCAACCGGTACGGCGGGAACAGCTCGTCGTACGGCCGGAAGTCGGGGTTGGCGCAGTTCACCCCGTCGACGATCAGCACGGGGTGGGTCACCCGGGCGATGTGCAGGTGCGACGGCGTGCTCGACACGGTGTCGAACATGCAGACGAGGTCGACCGGCATCCCCGCCAGGTCGCTCTCAATCCGCCGCTCGGCGCGCAGCCAGACCGTGGCGTCGGAGTCGGTCGTGGACGACGGTGGCTGGGTCAGCATGGCGAGGGCACCGTCGCGACCCGGCGTCCGGTCCCGGCAGGTGGCGATGATCGCTGGAGCCGACCAGGTGGCGAGCCAGGCCTGGGGACGGAAGTCCACCTCGGCGGCGGTGGGGCCGAGCCTGCCCGCGGACGCGTCGCGCACGTCGGCGTCGAGCAACGCGATCATGTGCCGTCCCTGTGCCCAGGCCTCGTGGGCGCGGTCGACCACCTGGTCGACGAGGTCACTCTTGGCCGACCCGAACGCCGCGCGATGTGTGAACGGTGGTGCCGACGGCTCAGCCAACTCCACCATGAGGTCCCCCTGTCGGTTGCGCCGTTGCCCCGAGCGGTAACGGTGCGGTGCTGCGGTGTCGCGGGTTCATCGTCAGGTCCGCCGCCGGACGGCGCGCACCGGCTCGTCTCCCGTTGCGCTCACCAGGTCCGCGACCTCGCGGAGCTTGCGGTTGCTGTCCTGCGACGCCTTCACCAGGAGCCCGAACGCCGCGTCGGCGTCGATCTTGTGCCGCTCCATCAAGATCCCCTTGGCCTGGCCGATCACGTCGCGGGTGCGCAGCGCGAGCTGCATCTCGTGCCGGGTGCGCGCGGCGACGATCGCGATCGCGGCGTGCGAGGCCAGCAGCTGTCCGATGGCCACGGCGTCGGTACTGAACGCCCGGCGCTGCGTCGCGTAGAGGTTGAGTGCTCCGACCGTACCGGCGTGCACGAAGAGCTGGAACGACACCATGGAACGCACGCCGAGGTCGGCGGCCCGTGGGCCGAACCGCGGCCACCGGTCGTCGTCGGCGAGGTCGTCGGCGAGCACTGGCGACTGCTCGTGCAGGACGGCACTCACACACGGGCCTTCCCGCAGGGAGTACTGAACAGCGTCCACGCGTTCGACCAGTCGGTGGCTGGCGGCCGGCGTCACAGGGCGCCGGCCCTTGTCGAGCGTCGTTATCCCCGCGTGTTCGGCCCCCGGTACGTTGCTGAGGGTCACCGCGACCACGGCCTGAAGCGTCGTGTCGAGGTCCGGCTCGGCCTGCAGCAGTCGGGCCGTGGCGCTGAGCATCTCAGCCAGCCGCGGTCCACCCGGTCGCCGGTACGTGGTTCGCCGAACTCCGGAGTCGCCAGCCGGCATGCGCTCTCCTAACGGAAGTGGCCTCGAGCGTTACTCATAGTATCTGTGCGGGCCTTTGTTTGCCCAACCGCTCTTCAACGCGGAGGCCTTGAAGGAGTGATCCGCTCCGGGCCGTGACCCACATCACACTGCGACAGAGGCGCCCCCGGAATCTCTCGGGCCCCACGGCGTTGTACCCCACATAAGTCTTGAGTTCGATCGACTCAACTTTTTTGAGATCGACGGGCGCTAGGTATACAACTGAGTCCGAACGACTCAACCTCAGAAAGGGTACAAAAACCATGGCACGTGCGGTCGGTATAGACCTCGGCACGACGAACTCCGTCGTCGCCGTCCTGGAGGGTGGAGACCCCACCGTCATCGCGAACGCCGAGGGTGCCCGCACAACCCCCTC
>JAWWPH010000052.1:0-18007 GCA_033850875.1 Nocardioidaceae bacterium
GAGGGCTCTACCTGCGTCGGCGCGGGGCCGTATGGCTGGTTGACGGTGACGTCGGCGAGATAGTGCAGCAGCCGGGTGCCGCGGTCGGCTGACGACCGGGCGGTGAGCAGGCCCGGGTGCTGCTCGATGAATGACGTCGTCACGCGTCCGGCCCGGAAGTCCGGGTCGTCGAGCACCGCCTGCAGGAAGGGGATGTTGGTGGCCACGCCTCGGATCCGGAACTCTGCGATCGCCCGCCGCGCCCGGTCGACGGCCATGGCGAACGTACGCCCGCGGCAGGTCAGCTTCGTGAGCATCGAGTCGAAGTGCGCCGAGACCTCAGCGCCCGTGTACGTCGTACCGCCGTCGAGGCGTACACCCGCGCCGCCGGGAGAGCGGTACGCCGTGATGCGCCCGGTGTCGGGACGGAACCCGTTCGCCGGGTCCTCGGTGGTGATCCGGCACTGCAGCGCGGCGCCGCGTACGACGATCGTCTCCTGGCGCAGCCCCATGCCGGCGAGCGTCTCGCCGGCGGCGATCCGGAACTGGGCCTGGACGAGGTCGACGTCGGTGATCTCCTCGGTGACGGTGTGCTCGACCTGGATCCGCGGGTTCATCTCGATGAAGACATGGCGACCTTTGGGGTCGACGAGGAACTCCACCGTGCCGGCGTTCGTGTACCCGATCGCGCGCGCGAACGCCACGGCGTCGCGGCAGATCTGCTCGCGCAGAGCTGGGTCGAGGTGCTGTGCGGGGGCGATCTCGACCACCTTCTGGTGCCTGCGCTGCAGGGAGCAGTCCCGCTCGAACAGGTGGATGACGTCGCCGGTGGCATCGGCCAGGATCTGCACCTCGATGTGCCGCGGATCGACGACCGCCTCCTCCACGAAGACCGTCGGGTCGCCGAACGCGCCGTCGGCTTCGCGCATCGCGGCTTCGACCGCGGCGCGCAGCTCGGACGGATCCTGTACGCGCCGCATGCCGCGGCCGCCCCCGCCGGCGACCGCCTTGACGAAGACGGGAAAGCGCAGGTCCGCGGCCGACCGGCAGACCTCGTCGACGTCTCTGGACGGCTCGGCGTTCACCAGTACGGGAACGCCCGCCGCCCGGGCCGCGGCAACGGCGGTGGCCTTGTTGCCGGTCAGTCTGAGCACGTCGCTCGACGGTCCGACGAACGTGATGCCGGCGTCCGCGCACGCTTGAGCCAGCGCCGGGTTCTCGGACAGGAAGCCGTACCCCGGGTACACCGCCTCGGCCCCCGCTCGCCTGGCCGCGCCGACGATCGCGGCCGGGTCGAGGTAGGCGCGGACCGGGTGGCCGTGCACGCCGATCTCGTACGCCTCGTCGGCCTTCAAGCGGTGCTCGGAGCCGCGGTCCTCGTACGGGAAGACGGCCACTGTCTTCGCGCCGAGCTCGTACGCCGCTCGGAAGGCCCGGACGGCGATCTCGCCCCGGTTTGCCACGAGCACCTTCGCGAACATGCAGACGAGGCTATTGCCTCGCGCCCTCCCTCCCGCCGAGCGGGCGGGAATGTCGGGTCGAGCGGGCGGGAATGTCGGGTCGAGCGGGCAGGAATGTCCGGTCGAGTGGGCGGGAATGTGACGGCGGCGTCAGCCGGTGATCTCGCAGATGACGGCGCCGGTGGAGACCGTGGCGCCGACCTCCGCGTTGAGCCCGGTGACGGTGCCGGCGCGGTGTGCGTTGATCGGTTGCTCCATCTTCATGGCCTCGAGTACGACGACGAGCGCGCCGGCCTCGACTGTGTCGCCCTCGGCGACCGCGAGCTTGACAATGGTTCCCTGCATCGGCGACGTCAGGGCGTCGCCGCTCACGGCCGCGCCGCCCTTCTTCGCGGCCTTGCGGCGTACCGGCCGGCCGGCACCCTCGGCAGCCGCGCCGTCGGCTCCTCCGATGCCCGCGGGAACCGACACCGAGAGCCGCTTGCCGTCGACCTCGACGGTGACCGTACGCCGTTCGGCCGGCTCGTCGGCCGGTACCGCTGAGATGTCGGGCGCGATGTCGTTGTCGAACTCGGTCTCGATCCAGCTCGTATGGATGCCGAACCCCTCAGAGTCGCCGACGAACGCCGGATCCTCCACCACGCGGCGATGGAACGGCAAGACCGTGGGCATCCCCTCGATCACGAACTCCCGAAGCGCGCGCCGCGACCGCGCCAGGGCCTCGTCACGGCTCGCGCCCGTCACCACCAGCTTGGCGATCAAGGAGTCGAACGAGCCCGGTACCGTCTCACCGACGTCATAGCCGGCGTCCAGCCGTACGCCGGGGCCGGCCGGGACCTGCCATCCGGTCAGTGTGCCGGGAGCCGGCATGAAGTTGCGGCCGGCGTCCTCGGCATTGATCCGGAACTCGATCGAGTGCCCGCTCACCACCGGGTCGGCGTACCCGAGCGTCTCGCCCGCAGCGATCCGGAACATCTCCCGGACGAGGTCAAGGCCGGTGACCTGCTCCGTCACGGGGTGCTCGACCTGCAGCCGGGTGTTCACCTCGAGGAACGAGATGGTGCCGTCCTGCCCGACCAGGAACTCGCAGGTACCGGCCCCGACGTAGCCGGCCTCCGCGAGGATGGCCTTGGAGGACTCGTACAGCGTCTTGCGCTGAGCGTCGGAAAGGTAGGGGGCGGGGGCCTCCTCGACCAGCTTCTGGTGGCGGCGCTGCAGCGAGCAGTCGCGGGTCGACACCACGACGACGTTGCCGTGGGAGTCGGCGAGACACTGCGTCTCCACGTGGCGGGGGCGGTCGAGATAGCGCTCGACGAAACACTCGCCGCGGCCGAAGGCGGTCACCGCTTCACGTACGGCGGACTCGTACAGGTGGGCGATCTCACCCTCCTCGCGAGCGACCTTGAGCCCGCGGCCACCTCCTCCGAAGGCCGCCTTGATCGCGATCGGCAGGCCGTGCTCACGCGCGAACGCGACGACCTCGTCGACGCCGCCGACGGGGTCGGCGGTACCGGCCACCAGGGGAGCCCCGACCCGTTGCGCGATGTGACGGGCCTCGACCTTGTCGCCGAGGGCGTCGATGGCGGCCGGCGGCGGCCCGATCCAGATCAGGCCGCCGTCGAGAACCGCCCGGGCAAACCCGGCGTTCTCGGCCAGGAACCCGTACCCCGGATGCACGGAGTCGGCTCCCGACCTGCGGGCCGCAGCCATGATCTTGTCGACCGAGAGGTACGTGTCGGTCGGAGTCGCGCCGCTCAGCGAGTAGGCCTCGTCGGCGAGCCGCACGAACAGGGCGTCGCGGTCCTGGTCCGCGTACACCGCCACGCTCGCCAACCCGGCGTCGCGACAGGCCCGGATCACCCGTACCGCGATCTCGCCGCGGTTGGCGACGAGGACTTTGTTCAGGTCGGACACGCGAACTCCTTGGCGTCGAGACAACCGGCTGCTTCGTCGGCGGTCTGCTGCTCCGTCGGCAGTCTAGGGCGACGCGGCCCAGGTCGCGCCGGGCCCCGGTATGCCTGGTCGTTGGCGTGCCCGCACCCCTAGAGTGAGGGTGCGACACCGCCGCATCTCGACGCAAGGAGTTCGGACGATGACCAGCTCGCAGTACCCCGAGTCCAACAGCGAAAGCGACTCACAGCCCACCGACCCCGATTCCGACGCCGGCGCCACGGGCACAGCGGCCGCGAGGGGAACACACGACGACAGTGGCGTCGAGTCGTACAACACCGGCATCTTCGACCAGGGTCATGAGGCGGAGGAGCCAGGCGAGGGTGTCTTCGACCAGGGCCACCCCGAGCCCCCGCAGGAGCCCGGGCAGGGCGTGTTCGACCAGGGTCACCCGGAGCACAAGCATCGGCACGGCCAGGGCGTCTACGAGCAAGGGCACGCCGACCATGACGACCCCGAGCAGGACGTCCCCGACGACGCGGACTCGACGACGCGCTGACTCACGCCGAGTCGGTGGCCGGCCAGCGCGGCGGGCATTTGCGCCCGCTCGGCCGAACATTCGCGCCCACTCGGCCGGGCATTTGCGCCCGCTCGGCCGAACATTTGCGCCCGCTCGGCCGAACATTCGCGCCTGCTCGGCCGAACATTCGCGCCTGCTCGGCCGACGATTCGCGCCCGCTCGGCCGACGATTTGCGCCCGCTCGGCCGACGATCTTTGCGCCCGGTCGGGGTCAGGGGGTGCGCGGCCGGAGCCGGCGGCGCATCACCACGCGGGTAGCTGAGCGGCGCACGACCTCGGTGAAGCCGGCCCGCTCGTAGAGGCTCCGGGACCCGAAGAACATGAAGTCGTCGTGGCTGCGCTCGGGCTTGTCGACGGGGTAGGCCTCCAGCAGGCGTACCCCGTTGTCGCGGGCGTACCGGACGGCCGCGTCGAGCAGCCGATGCTGCAGCCCCCTGCCCCGGTGGCTCTTCGCGACGTAGGTGCACACGATCGACCAGACGTCGGCGTCGTCGACCGGCTTCATGATGGGCGAGCGTTGCAGCTTGAGGTAGTCCGCGCGGGGACCAAGGCTGATCCACCCGACGGGGGAGCCGCCGAGGTAGCCAACGAGACCGGGGACGGTGCCCTCGTCGACCCGGTGGCGCAGCTGCGGCTTGTTCTCCGCACCGTTCAGCGCGCCGGAGTTCTTGCCAGTACGGCGGTAGAACATGCACCAGCATCCGCGCACGATCGACCCGCCGGGAAGCCCGAAGAGCTCCTCGAGGTCTGCCCACGTGTCAGGTGTCAGCGGGCGTACGGTGAAGCGGGACGGCATACCGCCCAGTCTGGCCTGCAACGATGGAGGAGGACACCCCGATGAGCTTCGTCCTGTCAGCCGATCACGAGGACTTCAGGGGGCTCGTTCGCGAGTTCGCCGAGGCCGAGATCGCCCCGCATGCCGCGCGGTGGGACAAGGAGCACTTCTTCCCCGTCGACACTGTGCGTGCCATGGGCAAGCTCGGGCTGTTCGGGATCACCGCGCCCGAGGAGTACGGCGGCGCCGGCGCCGACGGAGACTTCACCAGCCTGTGCGTCGCCATCGAGGAGATCGGCCGGGTCGACCAGTCGATGGGCATCACGCTGGAGGCGGCGGTGGGCCTGGGCATCAACCCGATCCTGACGTTCGGAACCGAGGAGCAACGACAGGCCTGGCTGCCCGCTCTGGTGGCGGGCGAGGCGCTCGCCGGGTTCGGCCTGACCGAGCCGGGCGCCGGCTCCGACGCCGGCGCGACGGCGACCCGCGCGACGCTGCAGAACGGCGAGTGGGTGGTCAACGGCTCCAAGCAGTTCATCACCAACTCGGGGTCGGAGATCACGTCGCTCGTCACCGTCACCGCCCGTACCGGTGAGCGCCCCGACGGTCGCGCGGAGGTCTCGACGATCATCGTCTCGACGGGGACTCCTGGCTTCACGGTCGAGCCGGCGTACGACAAGCTCGGCTGGCACGCGAGCGACACCCACCCGCTCAGCTTCGCCGACGCGCACGTTCCGGAGGCGAACCTCCTCGGCACCCGCGGCCGGGGCATCGCGCAGTTCCTCGCCACGCTGGACGACGGCCGGGTGGCGATCGCTGCGCTGGCCGTCGGCTGCATCCAGGCCTGCCTCGACATGTCGGTCCAGTACGCCGGGGAGCGCACGACGTTCTCCGTCCCGATCGGAGCCAAGCAGGGGGTCGCGTTCCAGATCGCCGACCTGCACGTGATGGTGGAGGCGGCGCGCGGCCTGACCTACAAGGCTGCCGCCCTGAAGGACGCCGGCCGTCCCGCCGACGAGTTCAAGCAGGCTGCCGCCGTCGCGAAGCTGTACTCGACCGAGGCGGCGGTGACCGCGACGAGGATCGCGACGCAGGTGTTCGGCGGGTACGGGTTCATGGAGGAGTACCCGGTGGCCCGCTTCTACCGCGACGCGAAGGTGCTGGAGATCGGCGAAGGCACGTCAGAGGTCCAGCGGATGCTCATCGCGCGCGGGCTCGGCCTGCCCGTCGAGTGAGCCTGCCGGTCCGCCGGTCGGATGCCTCCACAGGTCCGTCCAGGCGATGCCCAGCTCGGCGAGCATGCGTCGCAGGTGCGGCAAGGAGATGCCCACGACGTTGTGCGGGTCGCCCTCGACACCGTCGATGAAGGCCCCGGCCCTGCCGTCGAGAGTGAAGGACCCGGCGACCTCGAGAGGCTCACCGGTCGCTACGTAGGCGTCGATCTCGGGGTCCGACATCTCGCTGAAGGTGACGACCGTACAGGCTCCGCGCCCGACCTCGCGGCCCGTCGCCGGCTCCATGACGCAGTGACCCGTATGGAGCAGTCCTGAGCGGCCGCTGACTGCGTGCAGCCGCCGCCGGGCCTCCTCGGGCGACCCCGGCTTCCCGTACGCGCGGCCGTCGAGCTCGAAGACGGAGTCGCAGCCGACCACGACCAGGCGTTCCCCGGCCGGCGCGGCGGTACTGGCGACGCGGGCGGCGACGGCCCGAGCCTTGAGCTCCGCGAGACGCTGCGCCAGCCGGGCGGGCTCCGTCTCCGTCACCGATTCCTCGTCGACGCCGGAGACGACAACATCGGCCACGACGCCGGCGGCATTCAGGGTCCGCAGCCGCGCCGGGGACGCCGATGCGAGGACGAGCCTGACGGTCACAGCCGCGCCAGGGCTTCCCGAAACGGGTCGAGACCGATCGAGCCGAGGTCGAGGGCGGCGCGGTGGAACTCCTTGAGGTCGAAGTCGGTGCCCTGGCGGGCGCGGACGTCCTCGCGCGCTTGGAGCCAGATCCGCTCGCCCACCTTGTACGAGGGTGCCTGGCCCGGCCAGCCGAGGTAGCGCAGGTGCTCGAAGCGGATCACGGCGTCGTCGAGCCGGCAGTGCTGACGCAGGAAGTCCAGGCCGAGCTCGGGAGTCCAGGTCCGGCCGGGCGCGAAGCCGAACGGGTTGTCCGCCGGGATCTCGAGCTCCAGGTGCATCCCGATGTCGACGATCACCCGCGCCGCCCGAACGCTCTGCCCGTCGAGCATGCCGAGCTTGTGACCCGGGTCCTCGAGGTAGCCGAGGTCGTCCATCAGCCGCTCGGCGTACAAGGCCCAGCCCTCCCCGTGGCCCGACACCCAGCACATGGTGCGCTGCCAGCGGTTGAGGCGCTCCCTGCGGTATGCGGTCTGCGCGACCTGCAGGTGATGTCCCGGTACCCCCTCGTGGTAGACGGTGGTGACCTCCTGCCAGGTGGAGAACCGGTCGATGCCCTCCGGTACCGCCCACCACATCCGGCCGGGCCGGGTCCAGTCCTCCGTCGGGCCCGTGTAGTAGATGCCACCGTCGCTCGTCGGCGCGAGGCAGCATTCGATCCGCCGGATCGGCTCGGGGATGTCGAAGTGGACGTCGGCCAGCTCGCGGATCGTGGTGTCGGCGAGCTCCTGCATCCAGTCGCGGAAGCGCTCCTTGCCCTCGATGACGCGGCCCGGCTCGGTCTCGAGGGCGACGATCGCGTCCGAGACGGTGCCTCCCGGCACGATCCGGCTCGCGACCCGCTGCATGTCGTCCTCGATGCGCCGGAGCTCCTCCCATCCCCAGGCGTACGTCTCGTCGAGGTCGACGGTGGCGCCGAGGAACGACCTCGAGGCCGGCTCGTAGCGCTCTCGGCCGACGGCATCGCGCTGGCGGCCGCGCGGCAGCAGGTCGCGCTCGAGGAAGCGTGCGAAGTCGGAGTACGCCGCTGTCGCCGCCGAAGCGCTCGCTTCGAGGCGTCGCTTCAACGTGCCGTCTACCGCAGCTCGTGACACCAGGGAGGCGAAGAGGTTGCCCGCGGCACCCTTCTCTCCCGTCCACCCGCGGACCTGGTCGGCGACGGCGGACAGCTGTCGCTGCGCCGACACGTGTCCGTCGTCGGCGCATCGGACCAACGTCTGCTGGTAGTCCGCCAGCGCGGCAGGCACTGCGGACAACCGGGCGTCGATAGCGGCCCACGCCTGCTCGCCGTCGGTGCTCATCAGGTCGAAGGCCGACCGGAGCGCATGCACCTCGCTCTCGATCACGCTGACCTGCGACTGCGGCGTCATCGCCGCGTACTGTTCGAGGTCCACGGTCAGCCGCTCCACGAACGACGCCTGCGCGGCCCGCGCCCTCTCGTCTCGGGCCTCGGCGGAGCCCATCGCCGAGAGGGCTCGGCGCATCAGCTCCTCGCGGGCGGCATAGCCGTCAAGGGTGAGATCAGGGAGCTCGGACTCGTGGCCGGCTATCCCGACGTACGTCGCGGTGAGCGGCGACAACGCGGCCCAGTCGTCGACGAACTGCTCGGCGATGTCGTCGACCTCGCGGCCGCCAGACGCAGGAGAGGGAGGGGAGTCGATCACCCCGCGACTGTAGACCTCGCCGGCGACGTCAGCCTGGCCAGGCGCTGGCCCTCCACATCCCTGGGCCGTGCCGGTGTACAGCCCGCACCCGTCGCATGGGCGAAGCCCAGGCCGAGCGGCGCGGCTCAGTCGGGCGGGGCGCGCCCGATGCCGACGAGGAGGCGAGCACGACGACCAGAGCAGCGATCTCCTCGGGCGAAGGGTTCCCCTGGAGGACCCGTACGAGGGCGGGCTCGTCCGGCTCGGTCACAACGGGATGTTCCCGTGCTTCTTCGGCGGGAGGATCTCGCGCTTGTTGCGCAGCAGCCGTAGCGAGCGGACGATCTCGGCCCGCGTCTCGTGCGGCGCGATGACGGCGTCGACGAAGCCGCGTTCGGCCGCGAGGTACGGGTTGGCGAGAGTGTCGTCGTACTCGGAGATCAGGTCGGCGCGCAGGGCCTCGGGGTCGTCGGCGGCCCGCAGCTCCGAGCGGTACAGGAGGTTGACCGCGCCCTGGGCTCCCATCACCGCGATCTGCGCCGTCGGCCACGCGACGTTGACGTCGGCACCGAGGTGCTTGGAGCCCATCACGTCGTACGCCCCGCCGTACGCCTTGCGGGTGATCACGGTGATGAGCGGCACGGTCGCCTCCGCGTACGCGAAGAGCAGCTTGGCGCCGCGCCGGATGATCCCGCCCCACTCCTGGCTCGTACCGGGCAGGAAGCCGGGCACGTCGACAAAGGTCAGGACCGGCACGTTGAACGCGTCGCAGGTCCGGACGAAGCGCGCCGCCTTCTCCGACGCGTCGATGTCCAAGGTGCCGGCCAGCTGCATCGGCTGGTTCGCCACGACACCCACGGAGTGGCCCTCGATCCGGCCCAGGCCGACGACGATGTTGGGCGCGAACAGCGCATGGATCTCGAGGAAGTCCCCGTCGTCGAGCACCGACTCGATGACGGTGTGCATGTCGTACGGCTGGTTCGGAGAGTCGGGGATGAGGCTGTCGAGAGCCCGGTCGTCGTCGTTGGGGTCGAGGTCGACCGGGGTGTCGAACACCGGTGGGTCCTCGAGGTTGTTCTGCGGCAGGTAGCCGACCAGAGCCTTGACGAAGTCGATGGCGTCGTCCTCGTCGGAGGCCAGGTAGTGCGCTCCGCCGCTTCGGGAGTTGTGCGTGTGCGCGCCGCCGAGCTCCTCCATCGTGACGTCCTCGCCGGTGACGGTCTTGATGACGTCGGGACCGGTGATGAACATGTGCGACGTCTTGTCGACCATGACCGTGAAGTCCGTGACAGCCGGGGAGTACACGGCGCCCCCGGCGCACGGGCCCATGATCAGCGAGATCTGCGGCACGACACCGGACGCGTGCACGTTGCGTCGGAAGATCTCGCCGTACAGCCCCAGCGAGACGACCCCCTCCTGGATCCGGGCGCCGCCGGAGTCGTTGATGCCGATGACCGGGCAGCCGGCCTTCATGGCGAGGTCCATCACCTTGACGATCTTCTCGCCGAACACCTGCCCGAGGCTTCCGCCGAAGACCGTGAAGTCCTGGGCGAACACGCACACCTGTCGCCCGTCGATCGTCCCGTACCCCGTCACCACACCGTCCCCGTACGGCCGGTTGCGCTCCATGCCGAAGTTGGTGGAGCGGTGCCGGGCCAGCTCGTCCAGCTCGACGAACGACCCGTCGTCGAGCAGCCGCTCCACGCGCTCGCGGGCCGTGAGCTTGCCCTTGGCGTGCTGCTTCTCGATCGCCCGCGAGGACCCGGAGTGGATCGCGGCATCGAGTCGCTCCTCGAGGTCGGCGAGCTTGCCGGACGTGGTGTGGATGTCGATGTCGCTCACGCTGGGCAGCGTAGCGTGACGAAGTGGCTTCGACGTACGACGACCTGGAGCGCCCACCCCTGCGTGCCGAGCCGCTCCGCCGGGCGCTGCTGACGCCCGGGTCGCTGTGGTCGGAGCTGGAGGTCGTCGAGTCGGTGTCGTCGACGAACGCCGTCCTGACTCGGCGGGCGGCGACCGACGGCCGGTCCGGCGTCGTCCTGCTCGCCGAGCACCAGACGGCGGGTCGCGGCCGGCTGGACCGTACCTGGGCGGTGCCGCCGAGAGCGGGACTGACCCTGTCGGCGCTGGTACGTCCGTACGACGTCGCGGTGTCGCGTTGGCCCTGGATCTCCCTGCTGACCGGTCTGGCGGTCGGCGCGGCCCTGAACACGACCGCCGGCGTGGCCGCCACGTTGAAGTGGCCGAACGACGTCGTCATCGGTGAGCGCAAGGTGGCAGGCGTCCTGGTGGAGCGGGTCGAGGCGGGGCCGTACCCGCCGGCCGCCGTGATCGGCATCGGGCTGAACGTGTCGGCGAGGGCTGACGAGCTTCCTGTCCCGACCGCCACGTCGCTCGGCCTGGAGGGTGCGCGTACCACCGACCGGTCCGTCCTGGCCCGGGCCGTCCTCCGTACGCTCGAGGGCCTGCTCGGCGACTGGCAGCGCTCGGGTGGCGACGCCGAGCGGGGGCTGCTCACCGCGTACGTGCAGGCGTGCAGCACGGTGGGGCGACAGGTGAGCGTGGCGCTGCCCTCCGGCGGCGAGGTCATCGGTGAGGCGGTCGGTGTGGACGCCACGGGCCGGCTGGTGGTGTCGACCGACGCCGGCACCCGGGCCTTCGGCGCGGGCGATGTCGTGCACCTGCACCCGCTGCCGTGACACCATTCGAGGGACCATGGCCATCTCACCGAAGCTGCTGGGCGACGGCGAACACGTCATCGCCTCCACCCGCACGCACTGGAAGGCGCTCGTCCTGCCCGTGCTCGCACTGCTGGTGACGTGCGCCGTAGCCGGGTTCCTGATCGCCATCGTGCCCTCGACCTCGTCCAACGCCGGCGTATGGGTCGTGGTCGTCCTGGCGCTGGTCGTCATCGTGTACGCCACCGTCCGGCCGTTCCTCGTCTGGCTGACGGCGTCGTACACCGTCACCAACCGCCGGCTGATCAACCGTTCCGGCGTCTTCACCCGCCGCGGGCGCGACATCCCGCTGCAGCGGATCAACGACGTGAAGTACGAGCGGGGCGTGCTCGACCGGGTGCTCGGATGCGGCACGCTCATCATCTCCGATGCCAGTGAGGAGGGTCGCTCGGTGCTGCCCGACGTCCCGAACGTCGAGAAGCTCCAGCTGGTCATCACGGACCTGCTCTTCGGAGACGGCCCCGACGGCGATGGCGGGTCCGGCACCGGGGACGGCGGATTCACGCGGCCGCCGACCCGACGGCGGTGACGGCTTCGCAGCCGCATCCCCCGCAGGGGCAGCCCCCGACGCGCGAGGACCTCGAGCGGGAGATCCTCGGCGAGCAGCCGAGCCTGACGGTCGATGCAGTCCTCGGCGACGGGCAGGTCTCCCTCGACACGGCACGCAGGCTGTGGCGGGCCCTCGGCTTCCCCGATGCCGGCGGGGCACCGGCTTTCACCAGCGCCGACGGCAAGGCCATGCGACTGCTCGGCACCTTGGTCGACGACGGGCATGTCGACCTGGACACCGCCATCAAGCTGACCCGGGCGGTGGGCCAGACGATGGCGCGGCTGGCCGACTGGCAGGTCGCGACGCTCAGCGACTACATCGAGGCTCTCGAGCTCGCCGGCCGCGGGACTGGGTCCCGGCTGCAGAGCGCGCTGGGCGTGCTGCAGACCGTGGAGCCCGCCTTCGAGGAGCTGATGACCTACGCGTGGCGCCGGCACCTCGCGGCCGCCGTCAGCAGGGTCGAGGCGCTCGGCGCGAAGGACTCCGACCTGCACACCCTGATCGTGTCGGTCGGCTTCGCCGACCTCGTCCGCTTCACGCATCTCGCGAACGGTGTGGACGAGGATCGGATCGCCGATGTCGTCGAGGACTTCGAGTCGGTCTGCTCCGACATCGTGACCGCGAACGGTGGTCGGGTCATCAAGGCGCTCGGGGACTCCGTCTTGTTCATCGCGCCGGGACCAAATGCCGCGGCCGAGATCGGCTGCGCCCTCGTGGAGAGGATCGGTGCGGACGAGAGCCTGCCCGACGTCCACGTCGGCCTGGCCACTGGTCCCGTGGCTATGCGGCTCGGTGACGTCTTCGGCCCGCCCGTCAACCTGGCCAGCCGGCTCACCGGGATCGCCCGCCGCAACCGGGTGTTGTGCGACGCCGCCACCGCCGACGCGGTACGCGACGCGGGACGCTACGTGGTCCGTGCGATGACGGCACGGCAGATCCGCGGCTTCGGCACCATGCAGCCGGTCTCCATCAGACGGGTGGCGCCCCAGCGGCCTCTGCCGGAGCGCAGGGCGGACCCGTCGCGGGGCTCGAGCAGGTAGGGCTGTGCCGCTCCGTCAGCTGTGGACCGGCGTCTCGGCCTCGCCGTCCGGGACTCCGTCGGCCGGTTGCGGGGCGAGATCCGTGTCGCCGGATGCCTCGGAGGCGGGCCTGAAGACGAACCTGCGGTAGCTCCAGAACCGGAAGATCATGCCGGCCACGAGCCCGACTACGTTGCCCGAGATGTTGTCCTCGAGGGGGCTACGCAGCCCCATCACGTAGTGCGAGACGCCCAGGATGGCGACGGCGATCACCATGCCTACGCCGTTCAGGGCGAAGAAGAGGGTCACCTCCCGGCGCGCGCCCGACCTCGCACGGTCGACCCACGTCCAGTGGCGGTTGCCGGCATAGGTGACCATCGTCGCCACGGCGACGGAGATGCCCTTCGCGGTGAGGGGCTTGTGCTCCAGCAGGCCGGGGCCGGCGAAGCGCAGCACGTTGAAGACCGTCACGTCGATGACGAAGCCGATCGCGCCGACGACGCCGAACTTGAGCCCCTCGGGCGCGAGGCCCCGCAGGCGTTGCAGCACGCAGGAACTCCTCCCGTCGTCAAGCCACCAGCAGCGAAGTCTACGGGAGGCACCTGAGCCTGCCCTGAGGTGACCGGTTGCGCGCGGGTCGCCGTCAATGATGTGCGACTCATACACATATCAGGAGGAAGGGCGTGAGGATGACCGCGACGGCGAAGGGCTCCTTCCAGGTGTGCAAGTGGGAGGAGAACACGTACGAAGAGATCGGCGGCGGTTCCACGCTGACCAACATGCAGGCCTGCGGTCGAGACGAGGGGCACTGTCCCGTGGCGCGAGCCGCGCGCAGGCACGGGGCTCAGTCCGCTCCACCGGGGAGCCCATCGGCTCCAGCCGCCGGGGAGCCGTCGCACTAGGGTTGCGGCCGTGGACACTCCCGTGGTCGGCGTCGTGGGTGCCGGCCAGTTGGCCCGGATGATGCAGCAGGCGGCGATCGGGCTCGGCGTGCCGCTGCGCCTGCTCGCCGAGTCCAGCGACGCGGCGGCGGCACAGGTGGTGCCGGCGACGACGGTGGGCGACTACCGCGACCTGGACACGTTGCGGGCCTGGGCAGCCGACTGCGCGGTGGTGACGTTCGACCACGAGCACGTACCTACCGGCCATCTGGACGAGCTGACGGCCGCGGGTCGGGTGTGCCGGCCGGCCCCTGGCGCCCTGGTCCATGCCCAGGACAAGGCCGTGATGCGCGCCCGGCTCCGCCAGCTCGACCTGCCCTGTCCGCGCAATGCCGTCGTGTCGACCGGCGCCGACATCGATGCCTTCGCACGTGCCGGCGGCGGCTATCCGGTCGTCGTCAAGGCGGCGCGCGGCGGCTACGACGGCCGTGGTGTCTGGTTCGTCGACAGCGCGAGTGAGGCCGACCGGCTGGTCACGGACGAGGCCGCCGGCATGCCCCTGCTCGTCGAGGAGCGGGTGGACTTCGCCCGCGAGCTGTCGGCCGTGGTGGCGCGGTCCCCGAGCGGCCAGCTGGCGGCCTACCCCGTGGTCCAGAGCGTGCAACGGGACGGGATCTGCATCGAGGTGGTCGCACCCGCCCCTGGCCTCGCTCCAGAGCTGGCGGTGCGGGCGCAGTCCGTCGCGATGCGGATCGCTGCCGAGCTCGACGTGACGGGCGTCCTCGCCGTGGAGCTCTTCGAGACACGGGACGGGCGCATCCTGGTCAACGAGCTCGCCATGCGCCCGCACAACACCGGGCACTGGTCGATCGACGGGGCGGTGACCAGCCAGTTCGAGAACCACCTGCGAGGGGTGCTCGACCTGCCGCTGGGGTCGCCTGCGCCGCGCGCCAAGTGGGCGGTGATGGTGAACATCCTCGGCGGCTCGGCGCCGACGCTGTACGACGGGTACCCCCACGTGCTGGCGCGCGACCCCACGATGCGGGTACACCTGTACGGGAAGTTGGTCCGGCCCGGGCGCAAGGTGGGCCACGTGACCGCATATGGCGACGACCTCGACGACCTGCTCGAGCGCGCCCGGCACGCGGCGGCCTGGTTCGAGGGCTCGGTGGACGACGACTCGACGGCCGAGGAGGCGACATGACGCAGGGTGTCCCGCTCGTCGGGATCGTGATGGGTTCGGACTCCGACTGGCCGACCATGCAGCCGGCCGCCGAGGCCCTGAGGGACTTCGGCGTCGAGCACGACGCCGACGTCGTCTCCGCACACCGGATGCCCGACGAGATGATCGCGTACGGGCGCAATGCGCACGGCCGGGGACTGAAGGTGATCATCGCCGGGGCTGGGGGAGCCGCCCACCTGCCGGGGATGCTGGCGGCGGTGACGGTGCTGCCGGTGATCGGCGTACCGGTGGCGTTGAAGCACCTCGACGGCATGGACTCCCTCCTGTCCATCGTGCAGATGCCGGTCGGTGTACCGGTCGCGGCAGTCGCCATCGGGAACGCCCGCAACGCCGCCCTGCTCGCGGTACGGATCCTGGCCTCGTCCGACGAGCGACTCGCCACGGCGATGCTCGACTACCAGAGCTCCCTCCGCGAGCTCGCTCGCAGCAAGGGTGAGGCCGTGCGGGCTGCGGTGGCTGAGGGCGAGCAGGGGTGACCGCCGCGCCGGCGACGGTGTACCTGCACATCGGGCTGCACAAGACGGGCACGACGTACCTGCAGAACCTGCTCCGGGCCAACCGCGACGGCCTGCGTGCGCAAGGCGTCGATTTCCCCGGGGCGGCGGGCGAGCCGGTACAGGCCTTCGCGGTCTGGGACCTGCAGGGCCGTCGCCCGCGCGGGGTCGCCGACAAGCGGATCGGGGGCTCCTGGGACGCCCTGGTGCATGCGGTGAACACGAGCGGGCTCCCGAACGCGCTGATCTCCGAGGAGCGCCTCAGTCTCTCCGGGCTCAAGCAGGCGCGCAGGGCCGTGGCGGCCTTCCCGGACTCCGAGGTACACGTCGTCGTGACCGTACGGGACCTGGGCCGCGTCGTCGTGTCGGCCTGGCAGGAGGAGATCAAGAACGACCAGACGTGGACGTGGCAGGAGTTCGTCGATGCGGTGAAGGACGAGGGCCGGGTCGCAACCAGCCCGGCGAGGGGCTTCTGGCTGCGCCAGGACGTGACGAAGATCTGCGAGACCTGGGAGGCGAGCGTGCCGGCGGAGCGTCTGCACATCGTCACGGTCCCGCAGTCGGGGGCGTCGCCCGAGGTGCTGCTCGAGCGGTTCGCGTCGGTCGTCGGGTTCGATGCGTCGCGACTCTCCGAAGAGCCGACGTGGAACAACGAGACCGTCGGCGTCGCGGCGACGGAGGTGATCCGGCGGCTCAACGAACGGTTCGGTGGGCGGCTCAACCAGCGCGCGTACGACCGGGTGATCAAGTTCACGGTGGTACAGATGCTGGCCAGACGTACCGAGACGGTCCGGTTCAGCCTCCCGGAGGAGGAGATCGACTGGGTGACCAGGCGCGCCGAGGCTGCGATCACCACCCTGCGGGAGCGCGGGTACCCGGTGACGGGCGACCTCGACGAGCTGTGGCCGCGGCCGCGCCCGGGATCTCGGCGCCCGGACGACGCGACGGAGTCCGAGCTCCTGGAGACCTCACTCGATGCGCTCGCCCTGCTGGCCGAGAAGTACGCGACGACCTGGTGGGCACGGCGCAGTGCCACCCTGGACGCCCCGCACGCCCGCACCGGTGACCTCGCGAGCCGGGCCCGCGGCGTCATCTTCCGCGGACAGCGCTCCGCGGTCAGCCTGGCCGACCGCTCGCCCGCGGCCGCGAAGGCGCTCGGCCTGGTCCTGCGGACCCGGGACCGCGCCCGTACCCGGGCCCGAGACCGCTCCCGCTAGCTCTCCGCCGAGTGGGCAGGAATGTTGCGTCGAGCGGGCGCACATGCCTCGCCGAGTGGGCGGGAATGTTGCGTCGAGCGGGCGCACATGCCTCGCCGACTGGCGGGAATGTGCGCGTCAGCGATGCGGCCAGTTCCACCTGGGCCCGCCCAGCCGGTCCCGTCCGGCGACCAACGTCTCGCCGAGCTCCTTTGTCAGCTCGACCGTCGCGGCGGGTACGCGCGCGGACCCCGCCCCTCGTGCGAGGGCGTCGACGAAGGCAGCGGAGTGCGAGACGGCGATGACCTGGGTGCGCTGCGACGCAGCGACGACGAGCTCTGCGAGCGCCGGGAGCAGGTCTGGATGCAGGCTCGTCTCGGGTTCGTTGAGGACGAGCAGCGACGGTGGCCGCGGCGTCAGGAGTGCCGCGATCCAGAGCAGATACCGAAGTGTGCCGTCGGAGAGCTCTTCGACGCCGAGCGGACGGAGCAGGCCGCTCTGGGTCAGTGACAGCCGACAGCGTCCCGCATCGTTGGTCACGCAGAGCCGGCTGGCGGGGAACGCCCCGTCGATGGCCGCGTCGAGCCGGTAGGGCTCGCCCATCTCGCGGATGGTCAGCAACGCGGCGGCCAGATCGGAACCGTCGTGGTCGAGGACCGGCGTACGCGTACCGATGTGTACCTGCCTGGCCGGCGCCGCCGGATCGGTGCGGAACGAGTCGTAGAAGCGCCACGACCTGGTCTGCTCACGCAGCTCCATCAGCTCAGGAGCGCGCTCGACGTCGGTGTACACGCTGAGCATGCTGTCGAACGGTGCGATCGGGAATGGCACCTCGTACCAGGAGCCGTCGGCCGATCGCGACCTGAGCAGGCCGTGCCGCCGCTCGGTGAGCACCGCGGCGGGTCGGAGTAGCTCACCGCTCCACGTGGACTCGCACTTGATCTCGGGGTCCAGCAGGAAGGCGCTCTTCTTCGACACCTGAGGGAGACCGAGGTCGATCGCGTAGCCGAACCGACCAGTAGCGAATCCCAACCGGAGACTCACGGGGTTCGAGCGGACGGTGCCCTGTACGGGGTGGACACCCTCGCGGACAGCCTTACCGATCACCTCCGGTCCTGCCCACAGCGTGGAGGGCAGACCGCCCTCTCGCGCGAGGGCTGCCACCGCTCCGTTGCGGGCGGCCTCGGCGAGCAGCCGGATCGCCCGGTACAGGCTCGACTTGCCGGTGCCGTTCGCGCCCACGACGACAGTGAGCTGTTCGAGAGGAAGGATGAGCCGACGCAGAGATCGGTACCCCTCGATCGCCAGCGTGGTCAGCACCGGAGCAGGCTATCCACGCTTGCCGACGGTACGTTTTCGGCCCGCTCGACCCACCATTGGGCCCGCTGGACCCACCATTTGGGCCCGCTCGAGCCAGCATTTGGGCCCGCTCGAGCCAGCATTTGCGCCCGCTCGAGCCAGCATTTGCGCCCAGTCGACGGGCTACTGGGCGGCGCAGTGGATCGAGGAGGTGTCGTCAGCGCGGATGGCCGAGAAGAGGGCCTTCGACTTCGGTACGTCCCAGATCACCGCCGAGCCCGCGGCGGTCGCGGCGCCGAGGCTGGAGTACGGGACGACGCAGCGCTTGGCGTTCGAACCGCTCGAGTGCG
>JAWWPH010000077.1:0-2819 GCA_033850875.1 Nocardioidaceae bacterium
GGGGCCTCCAGCGACTCGTTCTGGTCGGTCGTGAAGGCGGGCGCCGAGCGTGCCGGCTCCGACCTCGGCGTCGACCTGCACTACCAGAGCAACCCCGATGTCGGGCAGCAGAGCACGCTCATCGACAACGCGGTGGCGGCCGGTACTGACGGGCTCGTGGTCTCGATGGCCAACCCCGACGGCCTCAAGAACAGCATCGAGGCTGCCGTGAAGCAGGGCATCCCGGTGATCACGATCAACTCCGGTATCGACCAGTGGAAGGAGTTCGGGGCGATCACCCACGTCGGCCAGAGCGAGACGATCGCGGGCCAGGCGGCCGGTGAGCAGCTCAACGCCGCCGGGGTCAAGAACGCGCTGTGCGTCATCCAGGAAGCCGGGAACGTCGGGCTCGAGGAGCGCTGCAAGGCCGCAGCGTCCACGTTCAACGGGAAGATGCAGAACCTGCAGACCGACAACAACGACCTGGCGACCTCGCAGTCCACCATCTTGTCCAAGCTCCAGGCGGACACGAGCATCGACAGCATCCTCACCCTCGGTGGCGACATGTCGGGTGCGGCGGTCAAGGCGGTCGACGCCGCGGGCAGGAAGATCACGGTCGGCACGTTCGACGTCAACGCCGACGTGGTGCAGAACGTCATCGACGGCAAGCTGCTCTTCGCGATCGACCAGCAGCCATACGTCCAGGGCTACCTCGGCGTCGTGGGCATCTACCTGAAGGTGATCAACGGCAACGACATCGGCGGCGGCCAGCCCGTGTACTCGGGCCCGGCCATCATCACCAAGGACAACGCGGCCTCGGTGCTGAAGTTCGCCAAGCAGGGGACGCGCTGACGCAGTGAGCTGCCGGGGACCCGACGCTGTCGGGTCCCCGGCACTCGCGGTCGCCAATCCGACCGAGGAGCGAGGAGGTACCGATGAGCACCGCAGAGGCGCCAGCCAAGGCGCCCGAGACCCCACCGGAAGGTGACGAACGGCTGGCGTCGTCGTACGGCCTGAGCCGCATCCTGAGGCGGCCCGAGGTCGGGGCCGCGGCGGCCGCGTTGGTCATCCTCGTCTTCTTCGCCTCGACCAGGGTGTTGTTCATCAAGCCGGCGGGCGCCAGCACGTGGATCTACACGTCGTCGTCGTTCGGCATCATGGCCGTCGCCGTTGCGCTGCTGATGATCGGTGGCGAGTTCGACCTGTCCGCGGGAGCGATGATCGGCACGACCGGGCTCACCACCGGGATCATGATGACGAAGTACCACTCGAACGTGTGGGTGGCCATCCTGGTCGCGCTCGCGATCGCCGTCGTGGTGGGTCTGCTCAACGGCATCCTCGTCGTACGCACCGGCCTGCCGAGCTTCATCGTCACGCTCGGGACGTTCTTCGTGCTGCGCGGCGTCAACCTCGCCGTGACCAAGTCGATCATCGACCAGGTGTCCGTCGTCGGCTTCACGGAGTCGAAGGGGTACACGCAGGGCCAGCAGCTGTTCGGGTCCTTCGTGCAGCCCGACCTGGGCTGGCTGCCCTGGGTCGGTGCCACCGACTCCCCGAACCTCACTCTGTACGCCGCGACGTTCTGGTGGGTCGCGGTGACGGCCGTCGCGACCTGGGTGCTGCTCCGGACGAGGGCGGGCAACTGGATCTTCGCCGTCGGCGGCGCCCAGACCAGCGCTCGCCAGGTAGGTGTGCCGGTTGGCCGGACCAAGATCGGGCTCTTCGTCACGACGGCAGTCGCCGGCTGGCTCGTCGGAATGCTCGGCCTCTTCAAGGACACCACCGCGTCGAGCACGACCGGCGTCGGCGAGGAGTTCATCTTCATCATCTGTGCCGTCGTCGGCGGCTGCCTGCTCACCGGTGGCTACGGGTCGGCGATCGGCGCGGCACTGGGTGCGCTGATCTACGGGATGGTGCAGCAGGGCATCGTGTACGAGGGCTGGGACAACGACTGGCTGTACGCGTTCCT
Source organism: Nocardioidaceae bacterium (assembly GCA_033850875.1). Classification (GTDB taxonomy): domain Bacteria; phylum Actinomycetota; class Actinomycetes; order Propionibacteriales; family Nocardioidaceae; genus DASQEH01. The sequence goes on from JAWWPH010000077.1 coordinate 1,949, forward strand.
CGGGGTCATGCTGCTGGGCGCGGTACTCGTCAACAACTGGGTGAAGGCCAGAGCGGAGGCAGTTCGATGAGCACAGCGCGGTCGAGCGGCCCGCCCACGGAGCCGGCCGTCGACACCGACGATGCGGCACATGCAGCGCCGGGATCCAACGCCCCGCAGCTGCCCGAGCCGGGTACGCCGATCATCGAGGTACGCGACCTGGGCAAGTCCTACGGCAGCGTGATCGCGCTGCGTGACATCACTACCGTCGTCAACGCCGCCGAAGTGACGTGCGTCCTCGGCGACAACGGGGCCGGGAAGTCGACCTTCATCAAGATCCTCGCCGGTGCGCACGAGCACTCCAGCGGCTCGTTCATCGTCGACGGAGTAGAGCGGCACATGTCGTCGCCGCGCGCCGCGCTGGCGCTCGGCATCGCGACGGTGTTCCAGGACCTCGCCGTCGTCTCGCTGATGCCGGTCTGGCGCAACTTCTTCCTGGGCTCCGAGCTCACCAAGGGTTTCGGACCCCTCCGGCGGCTCGACCTCGCGGCGATGAAGGCGATCACGAAGTCGGAGCTGCACGCGATGGGGATCGACCTGCGCGACGTCGACCAGCCCATCGGGACCCTGTCGGGCGGCGAACGACAGTGCGTCGCCATCGCCCGCGCCGTCTACTTCGGAGCCAGGGTGCTGATCCTCGACGAGCCGACCGCCGCTCTCGGCGTACGCCAGTCCGGTGTCGTCCTCAAGTACATCGCCAAGGCCCGCGACAGGGGACTCGGCGTCGTCTTCATCACGCACAACCCCCATCACGCGTATCCGGTGGGCGACCGCTTCATGCTGCTGCGCCGGGGCCGCTCGCTCGGCGACTTCACCAAGGCGAACATGTCGC
>JAWWPH010000081.1:0-2748 GCA_033850875.1 Nocardioidaceae bacterium
TCCTCGGGCCGGGGGCATCCGGTCGTTACAACAGACGAGGCCCGCAGCGACGTGCCGGGGCCCCATTGCTCTTGAGAGAATACCCGACATGGACCCTCAGCTGACCGCATCCGCCTCGAACGAGACGGGGAAGAGACCCGTCCGGGTCACGGTGCGGTACTGGGCCGCGGCGCGAGCGGCGGCCGGACGAGCCGAGGACGACGTCGACGCCGCAACTGTCGCAGAGGCCCTCGATCGGGCCCGGCAGACCCACGGCGATAGCCCACGGTTCGCCTCCGTGCTGGCGGTGTCGTCACTGCTGCTGGGCGACCAGCCGATCGGTTCGAGGGACCCCGGGACGGTCGCTCTGGCCGACGGTGACGTGATCGAGGTGCTGCCGCCGTTCGCCGGCGGCTGAGCCGACGAGGTGCAGTATCGGGCCGCCACGGCGGTCGGTGTCCGCCCCTCGGCCCGGGCGTGTTACGGATGTCCGTTGCGCGTACGCTCGTATCCATGGAGTCGGCTCACTTGACCAAGCGCCGGGTGGTGGATCACTGCCACACCGCGGCCGCCTTGTGTCGACAGCCCTGACCGGCGACGCCTCGACTGCTTCTCCCTGCGCTTCGTGAACCGCGGTCCGTTCGAGCGCAGGCGCGTCCGCCGCTGAGCGACCGTCTACCGCAGCACCACACCCACCAACTCTCCACACCGACGTGGAGGGACATCTCACCGGAGGTAACCGAACATGAGCCGCGACGCCGTACTGGTCGACGCTGACTGGGTCGAGAGCCACCTCGACGACCCCTCGATCGTGCTGGTCGAGGTTGACGAGGACACATCGGCCTACGACAAGGGCCACATCAAGGGGGCCGTCAAGATCGACTGGAAGCAGGACCTGCAGGACCCCGTCCGACGCGACTTCGTCAACAAGCAGCAGTTCGAGGCCCTGCTGTCGGACCGCGGCATCGGCAACGACGACACCGTCGTGCTGTACGGCGGCAACAACAACTGGTTCGCCGCGTACGCCTACTGGTACTTCAAGCTGTACGGCCACGACAAGGCCGTGCTCCTCGACGGCGGGCGCAAGAAGTGGGAGCTCGACTCCCGCGAGCTCACCCCTGACGTCACCAGCCGCGAGGCCACCACCTACACGGCGTCGGGGCCCGACCTGTCCATCCGCGCCTTCCGCGACGAGGTCGTGGACGCGATCGGTGTGAAGAACCTGGTCGACGTGAGGTCGCCGGACGAGTACGCCGGCCGGTTGCTCGCCCCCGCCCACCTTCCCCAGGAGTCCGCGCAGCGCGGGGGACACATCCCCACCGCGTCCAACGTCCCGTGGAGCAAGGCGGCGCAGGACGACGGCACCTTCAAGAGCGACGACGAGCTGAAGGCCCTGTACAGCGAGGCGGGTGTCGACTTCGGCACCGACACGATCGCCTACTGCCGCATCGGCGAGCGCAGCGCCCACACCTGGTTCGTGCTGCACGAGCTGCTCGACCAGCCCAACGTCAAGAACTACGACGGGTCGTGGACCGAGTACGGCTCGCTCGTGGGCGTCCCCGTGGCCGTCGGCGACGAGCGGGGTACTGCTTGATGTGCGGCGTGGTTGCGGGCGGTGTCACCCTCGAGGGGGTCGACGTCGCCAAGGAGTCGATCATCCAGGGCGTCGTCGTGCATGACGACGAGCCGGTACAGGGCGCGTACGTGCGCCTGCTGGACACCACCGGCGAGTTCACGGCGGAGGTGCCCACGAGCGCTACCGGCCAGTTCCGGTTCTTCGCCGGCCCGGGGCCGTGGACGCTGCGCACCCTGGCGCCGAGGACCGCGCCGGTCGACCGGTCGGTGCACGCCGCGCGCGGCAGGGTCGCCGAGGTGCGGATCACCATCTGAGCGAGGTGCGTGGACAGCCCGTCGGGAGGCCGGCGGGCTGTCCACGTCGGTGGGCCGGCAGGCCGCTCGCTGCCTACACTGCTGCGAGCGAGCGCATCGGCGGCCCGTGTCGGCGCGACGCCCAAACCTGAGATGGGGCCCTCGGTGCCGACCCTGCACGACGACCGACCCTGGGGCTCGTACGACGTCGTGGACGCCGGTCCCGGATTCCAGGTCAAGCGTCTCGTGGTGCAGCCCGGTAAGCGGTTCAGCTACCAGCGCCACAGGCTGAGGTCGGAGCACTGGTACGTGGTCGCGGGCGTTGGCATCGTGACCCTCGACGGCGAGGAGCTACCGGTGCGGCCCGGTGATGCCGTCGACATCGCCGTGGGCGCCGCTCACCGGGCCACCAACACCGGCACGGGCGAGGATCTCGTCCTCATCGAGGTGCAGACCGGGTCGTACTTCGGCGAGGACGACATCATCCGTCTCGACGACGACTACGGGCGCTGCCGGCACTGACCGTCAGCTGACGGACCGGTTGCCCTTCAGCTCCGCGCTGGGGTACTTGTGCAGGTACTTGGCGATCTCGTCGTTCTTGACGTCGCGGAACAGCTGGCGGCTCTGTTTCGGCGCGAGCCGCACGATGCTCTGCCCGTCCGAGCTCACGCCGTAGCTGCCGAGGGGGGCGGTGAGGAACTGGACGTCCTTGTCCTTGAGGTTCCGCAGGGACAGCGCGAGGTTGATGATGTCGCCGTTGCTCCAGCCGGAGTCGATCGTCAGGTAGCGCGTGATGACCCGCACGATCTTGATGACGGCCACGGGGTTGTGGTCCTGGGACAAGACCTTGCTCATCGTCGCGCGCATGAAGTTCTGCTGACGTTTGATCCGGTCGAAGTC